>JAZADN010000001.1:0-8694 GCA_036123585.1 Actinomycetota bacterium
CTTCCAGGTCAGTTGGACGCCGCGGCCGTCGCCCAGCGACGTAAAGCCCTCACCGAACAGATCGTCTCCCAGTGGGGTGTGGCGAACCACTCGACCGGTGTTGCGGTCGACCTCGCGGAGCCCCGACGAGCCGTACCGCCCGGTGGTTTCGTACAAGCGGCCATCGACCAACTCCAGGCCCTGGGTGAAGGCCTCTGCGTCGTGGGGGTGTGTGACCACGATCCGTGGGACGAGGTGGCGGACCGCCGTCGGATCGTCGGACGTCGTCTGAGAGTCGGATCCGCAGGCGACGGCCACGAGGGTCAGAGTCGCCCACACGGCGACCACCCTCAGAATCCCGGCCTCGGGCATCCGCCCCCCTCGTCTCGTCCTGCCGGCGGACAGACGGCCAGACTGCCGTCCATGCCCACCGTCCCCAATGGTACGACCGCTCCGGTGGACGGTGATCCGACATCAGGTCGGACGGAACGCGACGGCGTCGGCGCGGCGTGGTTGCACTGGGGTGGCGACGGCCCGCCAGTGGTGCTCTTGCATCCCAACGGCTTCTGCGCTGGCGTCTTCGACCCGATCGCCCGGCGCCTGGTCGACCGATACCGGGTGGTGGGAGTCGACCTGCGGGGCCACGGGGCCAGTGACGATGTGGTCGACGAGATGCTGCTCGGCAACGACGTCCTCGGCCTGGACGTCCTGGCCGTGGCCGATGCCCTGGGTCTGGACCGGTTCGCTGTGGTTGGAGTCTCCTCGGGCGGGGCCGTGGGCATCGAGGTGGCTGCCGTGGCCCCTGAGCGGGTCACCGCCCTGGTGCTGTGCGAGGCCGTGGCCATCGACGCCACGGCTCGTGTGGAACAGCACTTCGGCTTCGCTGACGGCGAGCATCCGCTTGCCGTCGGGGCGCTGCGGCGCCGCGACGTCTGGGCCAATCGGGCCTCCGTGGAGGCCTCGTACGGCTCTCGCCCACCGTTGGAGTCCCTGGATCCGGAGGCACTGGCCGGGTACGTGCGGTGGGGTTTCCGGGATCGGTCGGACGGCACGGTGGAGTTGTCGTGCCGTCCGGAGACCGAGGCGGCGATCTTCGGGTCGCGGGACCGCCACGGCCCGGTGGGCTCGTTCGAGGCCCTCCGGCGGGTGGTGGCCGACGGTCGGGTGCCGATCGCCGTGCTGGCTGGCAGTCGGACCGACCTAGATGCCGGATGGTTCACCGCCCAGGCCGACCTGGCCGGCGTGGACCTGCAAGTGGTGGACGGCGGGCACTTCTGCCTGTTCGAGGACTCCGACCGCGGTGCCCGCCTGGTCGATGACAACCTGCGCTTCCTCGTCTCGACGGACCGCAGAACGACCGAAGGAGGGACGAACCCGTGAGTGGACCATCCATGCATCCGGTGGACGTGGCGAACCGAGTCATCGATTCAGGGATCGCCGAGTCTCCGCACAACAGGGTCACCGACGAACTGACTGTGGTCGAGGACGACGTCGCCGTCGTCGAGTCGTTCTCCCACTGCTGGGCGGTGGACGCGGGCGAAGGCCTAGTTTGCTGGGACGCCAGCGGCGTCCAGTCGGGTCCGGCGGTCGTCGAGGCGCTACGGGGGTGGACCGACCTGCCGGTGGATCGCCTCGTCTACACCCACGGCCATGTCGACCATGTCGGCGGCAGCGGCGCCTTCATGGCCGATGCCGAACGCCGCGGCGACCGGCGACCGACCTTCGTGGCCCACGAGGGCGTTCCGGCTCGCTTCGAGCGCTACCGAGCAACCAACGGGTGGAACCGGGCCATCAACCGCCGCCAGTTCGGCGGGATCCGCAACCGGGACCGTCTCGGCATCGGAGGCGACGAGCATCGGTTTCTGGCCGACGACGTGGTCGAGCCGGACGAGCTGGTTGGCGACCGGGGGTCGTTCACCGTCGGCGACCGCACCTTCGAACTGCGGCACGCACGGGGCGAGACCGACGACCACGTGTGGGGCTGGGACGCCGAACGGAAGACGGCGTGGACGGGGGACTTCGTTTGTTGGATGTTCCCCAATGCCGGCAACCCTCAAAAGGTGCAGCGGTACCCCATCGAGTGGGCGGCGGCCATGCGAGACATGCTGGCCGTCGGCGTGGAGCGGGTCTACCCGGCCCATGGCCTGCCCATCGTGGGCCGAGCCCGCTGCGAGACGGTGCTCGGCGAGGTGGCTGAGGCCCTTGAGCACCTGGCTGGACAAACCCTCGAGCTCATGAACGGGGGCGCGACGATCGACGAGATCATCCACGAAGTAAGGGTGCCCGACCACCTGGCCGACCGGCCGTGGCTGGCCCCCCAGTACGACGAGCCCGAGTTCGTGGTTCGCAACGTCTACCGCCAGTTCGGTGGATGGTGGGACGGGAACCCGGCAAACCTGAAGCCGGCGCCCGAGGCGGCGCTGGCTACCGAGATGGTGCGCTTGGTCGGGTCGGTGGAGGCCCTTGTCGAGCGGGCCCTAGAACTGGTCGACGAGGGCGACCTGCGCCTGGCCTGCCATCTAGTCCAGACGGCGGTGGCGGCCGAACCGGAGCACGAGGGCGCCCAGCGGGCCCGGGCACACGTTTACTGGTATCGCAGGGCCGCGGAGCGGTCGTTGATGTCCAAGGGCGTGTTCGCAGCGGCAGCCCGGGAGTCCGAAGCCGTTCTCGGCGAGGCGGTGTCGGGCGATTCGTTCCGATCCACGGTGAAGGACGCGTTCTGACCGGAGGGCCCTGACCGGCCAGCCGGTCAGTCCAGGACCAGCGCTCCGCTGTCGGGAATGAGCGGTTCGCCCGGGTCGACGTCCAGTAGGTCGGCGGTGGCGAGGCCAGGCGCCGGGTCCATGAGGCCGAGTGCCGAGGCCAGGTGGGCCGCCGCCCTGATGCCGATCGATCCCTCCAGCAGTGACGTCACCACCACCGTGACGCCGGCGTCCTTCGCCATTCGGGTCGCCTCCACAGTGGGTCGGGGACCACCTAGGGCCGACGGCTTGAGGACCAGCACGTCAGGCGCTCCGACGGCGAGTGCCCGTTCGACGGCGGTGAGATCCGGGGCCGACTCGTCGACGGCTACTGGAACTACCGAGACCGCTCGGACTGCGGCAAGCTCATCGAGGCCCGCCGTCGGTTCCTCCACGAACTCCGGGTCGAACTCGACCAGCCGTCCGAGGTGGTCGATCGCCTCGTCGACGGTCCAGGCCCCGTTTGCATCGAGGCGGAGACCTGCCCCGCCGATGGCCTCCCGGACAGAGGCCACCCGTTCCAGATCGAGGTCGAACGATCCCGAGCCGACCTTGACCTTCACTCCCGGGTGCCCGTCGGCCACGGCGCGGCGCGCCGCGTGGGCCAGATCGTCCGTGGTCGGGCCGGCGATCAACGCGGTGACGGGCACCCTGCTGGAGCTGCCCGGGGCCAGGATGTCGTGGACGGGCCGACATAACTGAGCGGCGGCCAGGTTCAGCAGGGCGGAGTCGATGGCGGCCCGAGCGGTGGGGGAGGCATCCGGCGCGATGCCGTCGTCGGCCCACCCCAAGATGGCCGCCTCGGCGTCATCGACGGTCTCCGGGGTGAAGCCCGGCAGCGGCGCCGCCTCGCCCCACCCGTCCCTTCCATCGCGGTCGACCACGGTGAGCAGCACGACCTCGCGCCGGTCGAGGATCCCATGAGCGGTGGCGAGCGGAGAGCGGTAGGCAAGCGCAGCCCGTTCAACCCGGATGGCCGCCACGCCAAGGTCGGCGACACCGGGCATTTCGGGCGTCACCGGCTGGCCTGACGGTCGACGTCGTCGAGGAACTCCCGCACACTGGCCACCACGTGGCCGGGGTTCTCGAGGTGGGCGGCGTGCCCAGCGTCGGGAACTACCTCCATGGTGGAGTGGGGCAATCCGGCACCCATCCGCAGGGCGATGGCCCGGAACTTGGGATCTTCCTCCCCCACCAGGAGCAGGGTGGGTGCGGAGATCGTGGGAAGGTCGTGCCAGTGTGACGGCTGGGCGCCGGCCCCGGCGCCCCGGAGGCTGCCGGCCAGTCCCTCGGAGTCGTTGGCCAGTCGCTGGGTCCGGGCGTCAGCCAGAGCGTCGCGGCCCAGTCTCTCCTGGGTGGTGAACAGGGGGCTGGCCATCCAGTGGTCGACGAACCACTCGAGGCCCTTCTCCAGCAGGTCGTCGGCCAGTCCGTCGTCGGAGCGCCGACGGGCCGAACGCTCGATCGGGTCGGATAGCCCGGGGGATGCTCCGACGAGGACGAGAGAGGCCACGACGTCGGGATGCCGCACAGCGAGGCCGAGGGCGATCCGGCCGCCCATCGAGTAGCCGACCACATGCGCCGGCTCCGCGTCGAGCCGTTCGAGGACGTCGGCCACCGCATCGACGGTGTGGTCGAACCCGTACCGGTGGGCCTCGTCGGAGGCACCGGTCCGGCCATGGCCAGGAAGGTCGACAGCGATGGTCCGCCGGGACTCGGCCAGCGGGCGGCCGATGCCCGCCATGGTGTCCGTCGAGCCGGTGAAGCCGTGGATCAGGAGGACGGGGGTCCGACCACCGTCGAAAACGGTCTCGTCGGCCGGGCCGTGCACCTCAGTGTGGAGCACGTGTGGGCCGCCCGGGTTCATGCCGGATCCCCAAGCGCCCGTTCCCGGAGAGCGGTCTCCACCGCTGCCGCCGCGTCCCGGTGCAGGCCGACGTTGATTGCCGCGTCGGTGCGCACGTGCACCAGGTGGGGGCCGGGCGAAGCGATCGATGCGGCGAGCGCCTCTTGGAGGCCGGCAGGGTCGGTGGCCCGGTGCAAGGTGATGTTGGCCAACGCGGCGGCCCGTCCCAGGTCAAGGCCGTGCGGAGTGTGGAAGAGGCGGTGGTGGTCGACGCGGGGTTCGTCGACGATGGGGAGGAACGAGAAGATCCCGCCACCGTCGTTGTCGACCACTACGACCGTCAGGTCCACGCCGAGGCGACCCACGGCGACCAGGCCTCCGAGGTCGTGGAGGACGGTCAGGTCGCCGGCCAGCAGGACGGTAGGAACTTCGGAGCCTGCGGCAATCCCCGCTGCGGTGGACACCTGGCCGTCGATCCCGTTGGCGCCACGGTTACCGCGTATCGACCACGGTCGATCGTCGGCGGGCAGGAAGGCGTCGAGGTCGCGGATGGGCATGGAGTTGCCGACCACCAACTCGACGGCGTCGGGGAGCGACCGGTCGAGAGCGGCCACCACGACCGGCTCGTCGAACGGCGCTCGGGACACCAGATCGCCCACGGCTCCGGTGGCGATCTCCTCGGCCCCGGTCCACGTCGCCGTCCAGGCCGCGTCGGCGGTGTGCCCGGCCGAGAGGCAGTCCACCAAGTGGCGGGCCAGAGGGCCGACCGGTGCGGCCACCCGGTCGGTGATCCGCAGGGCGGCGTCGGGAAAGCGTCCCAGGTGGTCGACGGCCACGATCCGCTCCGCGCCGATCCGATCCAGCCACAGCCGGTAGCCCTTGCTGGTCGGCATGGCCCCCAGTTGAACGACGACGTCGGGACGCTGGCCGTCGGACCACGACGAGCGCAGCAGGTGGTCGCCCATCGCCAGCACCGGGGTGTCGGACACGTGCGGCCCCCGGCGGAGGCCCGAGGTCGGGTCGGCCAGCAGCGGCCAGCCGGTGGCCCGGGCGAGGTCGGCCAGTGCATGCCGGTCGCCCTCAGTGGGGTCCATCGGGCCGGCCACCAGCAGGCCCTTCACCGGGGGCCCATCGGCGAAAATCTCCTCGAGGGGGCCGGCATCGATGGTGGCCAGGTCGGGCGGAACGGGCAACAGGCCCACCGGTGGAGGATCGTCGGCCGGCGGCTCCAGGGGCTCGCGGAGCGGCACGTTGAGGTGCACCGGACCGGGTGCCGGTCGGGTGGCCCGAACGCAGGCATGGTGGGCCACCGAAGCCGCCTCGCCCGCCGGCTCGGCCCCGGCTACCGCCGTGGTGGTCGCCCAGCGCACGTGGGTGCCGAACAGGCCGTGCTGGTCAATGGTCTGTGGGGCACCGACGCGCTGCAGTTCCGGGGGTCTGTCGGCGGTGAGGACGATGAGAGGCACGCCGGAATGGAAGGCCTCGACGACTGCCGGAAGGTAGTTGGCCGCAGCGGTGCCCGACGTGCACAGCAGGGCTACTGGGCTACTGCTGGCCCGGGCCAGGCCGAGGGCGAAGAAGCCGCCGGACCTCTCGTCGAGGTGCATCGACACCTCCAGCCCCGGTGTCCGGTCGGCGGCCACCGTCATGGGGGTGGACCGCGAGCCGGGCGAGGCGGCCACGTGGGCCACGCCGCATTCGACCAGCTGGGCGAACAAGGCCCGGCACCACGCCTGGGTGGCCTGAGGGTCGCCGGTCGGCAACGGTGGGGTCGTGGGACCGTTCACGACGTGTCTCCTGCGGCCGCTATCACCGGGCCGAGAACGGCGCGCAGCTTCACATCGGTCTCGAGGAGTTCCCGGTCGGGGTCCGATCCCTCGACCACACCGGCTCCGGCGTACAGGGTGGTGCTGGCCCCTTCGACCAGCCCGGTTCGCAGTGCAACGCGGCACTCGCCGTCGCCGTCGGCGTTCATCCAGCCGACCGGTGAGGCGAACCAGCCGCGGTCCATGCCCTCGTGCTCGGCCCGCAGGTCTGCGGCCTGGCCACCGGGGTGGCCGGCTACTGCAGGGGTGGGGTGGAGGGCCCCAACCAGGTCGAGGAGGCCCACTCCTTCCGGAAGCTCTGCGTCGATCGGGGTGTGGAGGTGCTGGATGCCGTGGAGCCGCAGCAGGGACGGCTGACGAGGATGCCAGTCCTCGACTCCCAGGCCGACCAGTGACCGGTCCACAGCCTGGACGACAACGGCGTGCTCCTGTCGTTCCTTGGGGCTGGTCAGCAGGCCCTGGCCGAGGGCTGCATCGATGGCCGGGTCCTCGTGGCGGGGTGCCGAGCCAGCCAACGCCGCGGTCTGGAGGTGGCCGCCGTGGACCGCTGCTAGCCGTTCCGGGGTGGCACCCACGAAAGTGGTCGACGGGACGCTACACATGCCGGCGGGGCGGACGACGATGGTGGCGCACGCCGGGTAGGTGGACCGCAGCGTGCCCACCAGAGTGGGCAGGTCCGGGCGGTGGGCCACGGTGATCGATCGACAGGGCACGGCCTTATCGAGGTCGCCACGCGAGATGGCCTCCAGGGCGAGGCTGACCAGCGTGCGGTAGTGGTTGCGTTCTCCCGGCGTGGCGTGATCGGCCGGATCGACCACGGCGGGGGTCGGGGGTGTGGGGGGCACGACCGCCGGCGTAGGCCGGTCGTGGTCATCGATCCGGGTCACCCAGGTCCGGCCGTGATGTCGATGGACCTGGACGGCGGGGAGAACCAGACGACCTGCTCCCAGGGTCTGCCAGGACCGGGCGGTCGGCGGGAGGTCGTCGTCGAAGGCGAAGCCGGCGGCCAGACGGGGGAGCGGGGCGTCCGACGGAGCTTCGAGGGCGAGGTCCGCCCACAGGTCGGTGGCGGCACGGGCGGCGTCAGCGAAGCGACTCGAGCCGGACGCCTCAACGACGAGGGCTGAGCCGAGGCCGACCCACGAATCGTCGTCGCCGGGTACCTCCCAGAACCAGGCCTCGTCGACCTCGGATGCGACGGCCAGCCATGCCAGGGGGTCGGTGGCCGGTCCGGCGAGGACCTCGACGGTGCGGGCGGCCGCCGGTCGCTCCACGGAGTCCGCAGAGGGGGCGGGGATGGCCGGGTTCACCGCCATCGGACGTCCACCTCCAGCCGGTCGGCGTCGGCGGCCAGGAGGGCTTCGGTAAGTCCCGCACTGCCGCTGCCCCGGGCAGCGGCTCGTGCGACCAGGGTGCGGTGGAAGTGCTGGGCCACCAACCGGGTCACGGCCGGGACGAGGGTGCGGACCACCTCGACCAACTGTTTGTCGGACCCGGGACCGTCGGCGCGGATGTGGCTTTCGAACAGGTCGATCGCCTGTTCCACCACCTGGTCGACGTGGGCCCCGTGTTCGGTGGCTAGGGCGACCAACTCGTCCAAGGGGACGCCGGCCGCGCTGATGGCCAGGCCGGCCCGCACCATCGACACGGCCCCCTCGTCGAAGCGGGGTTCGGGTCCGCCGACCAGGGGCGACAGGAGGCCGTTGTCGCACAGCAGCGACACGAGGCCCTCGGGGACGCCGGCGGCGTCGGCCACCTCAGCCCGGCTGAGGCTGCGGTCCAACGCCTCGTCGGCTAGGCGGCGCAGGTCGGCGGCGGTGGACGAGGCGGAGGCCCCTCCTGACGTTCCGAGTGCTCCGATCTGGGCGAGGGTGAAGCCGTCGTCGGCCAGTCGTCGGATCTCGGCCAGACGGTCGACGTGGGCAGGGGTGTAGATGGCCCGTCGACCTCGCCGTGTCGGAGGGTCGAGCAGGCCGAGGCGCTGGTAGTAGCGCACCGTGTCGATCCCCACGCCGGATTCGGCGGCCACCTGGTCCACGCTGAGGGAGGAGGCCTCGGGCGTCATGGCACAATTGTAGGAGTTATTACTCTGAGTGTCGATACTCCGATCAATCGGAAATGCACCGAACTCCCCGTTGTGAGGCTCCGGGTGCCACGATGGCGACATGGACGTCGCAGCTCCGGTCGACTACATCGCCCTGACCCGGGCCACCTACGACGCCCTCGGCTACTCCCCCTACCAATGGGCCGAGCGACCCGACCCGCCGCCGTGGGCCCGGATGACCACGCCGCTCGCTGAGGC
>JAZADN010000002.1:0-4650 GCA_036123585.1 Actinomycetota bacterium
CGGTGGGGCCTGACCTACATCGGCCTCAACGAGGACGCCATGGTCGAGTTCGGCCCGGTGGTGGAGGCGCTGGACGGAGTCTGAACCTGGCTACCAGAGTTCGTCCGTGTACCGGTCGGTGCCGACCACGGTGCGCAGGAACGGAGCCGCCGAGGTGACCCGCCCCAGGCCGGAGGCCTCGAGCCGCTCGGCGTAGCCCTTGAACCGGTCCCAGCACTCCCTTGGGTCGGCCTCGAGGAAGAACAGTTGCAAGGTGGCGTCGGGGGCGATGGGTGGCGACCCGAGGTCCATGGGGGCGTTGTTGGTCATGTCGTCGCGGGGTACGGCACGCCACTGGGCACACGACGCCACCGGGCCTTCGGCGAACAGGGCGGGCAGGCCCTCGTCGTCGACCCAGGCGGAGAGGTCATCGATGGTCGACTCGTCGGCTGGCTCGACGACTACGGAGGCCAGCGCGTCGTAGCCGTGGTCCAGGGCCACGTCCACCGGCACCGGGTCGTCGTCGCGGTACCGGTTAGAACGGTGCTTGTAGAGGACGGTGTGGGCGTGGTGACGCTCCTGGAAGCCGCGGCCGGCCATGTAGAGCTTGACCACCTGGTCGGCGCCCCAGGCGAAGTGGTCGTCGTGGTGGCCGTCCTCCACCCAGTAGATGGCCAGGTAGGAGCCCCGGTCGACCGGGTCGTTGATCGAGTTGCCGTCGTCCGGGAAGCGCAGGTCCTTCAGGGAGCGGGTGGCCACCCAACGGCTGCCGGCGAAGCACCACGGGCCGGTCATGCAGCCGCCGTAGTAGTGGTCGCGCTCGTACCACCGGTTGTACGCGACCTCGTGTCCCTTCTCCGGGTCGACGAGCGTGTACAGCATGCTGCCGACCCGCACAGGGTGGTCCGGGCCATCTCCCGGTTCGGTCACGAGGGGCTGGTCGTTGCTCACATGGGCTCCTGTCGTCTCAGGGGAGGTACACGGTCAGCGGGGGTCGATGAGGATCGAGGCGGTGACCCGCCCGACCCGGCCGTCCAGGTCGTAGAGCACGGCCTCGGACAGGCCGATGCCGTCGCCGTCGTTCTTATGGAGGCCACGTACCCCAATCCAGTCGCCGACCGGGTCACGGAAGGCGGTGACGGTCAGGTCGGCGTTGATGGTCGACCACTCGTCGGGCTGGAGGTACTGGGCGGCCATTGACGCCATGTCGGCCACGGTGGCCATCCTCGTGAAGGCGCTGGTCGGCCGGCCGTCGACCATCTGGTTGTGCATCCGCAGCCACACCAGGCCGGGGGCGCCGTCGCGGTACTCGCCCTCTCGGCGGAACTCGACGCCGCGCAGGAAGGCCGGCACGCCTACTCCCATCATGGTGAGCATTACCGGCTCGTCGGGTACGGGGTGGGGCTGGTCCTCCGGATGGAAGGTCCTCTCGGCATCGACCGGGTTGGGGACCTCGGCGACGCGCATGCGCAGCGATGTGGCCCGGGCCACCTCGACGCCGCCGGACGCCCGGGTCACGTCTGGGCCGGCGAACAGCGACGCACGCACCACCTGGATCCGGCGGCCGGAGCGCAACACCTCGACCTCGGGACGGATCGGTGTGAGCGGGGCGCCGCGCATCATGTCGACGGTATGGCGGACGGTGCGCATGGGCACCGGGGCCTCCGGTGTCTCGACGAGGTGGGCCAGGATCCCAGAGATGGGGCCTCCGTGCTGGATGGCCGGATCCCACGGTCCTCCGGTCAACGGGCCCGGAACGAGCAGCCCGTCAGCCTCGGTGTAGAAGGGCTCGCTGGAGTACTGGTCGGGAGACGGCGTGGGTTCGGCGGTCACCAAGCGATCATGCCGTCCGGCCGAGCAGGGCGAGCAGTCGGACGCCGGCTGAGGCACCGTCGGGCGGCCGCACGGGCGGGTCGAACGACGAGCCCGAACCGCCGATGGTGCCGTCGGCGCCGACAAGCGGCAGCCAGAAGTCGAGGCAGCGGGACGCCAGCGCCTCGGGTAGCTCGACGTCGGTCCCACAGGAGGTGGCCAGGTCCCAGCCGTGGACGAGGTTCTCGGTGGCCCGGAAGCCGACGATCACCGCGCCGGGCAGTTCGCCCAAGGCATGGAGGTGCAGTGCGTCGAGCACCCCGTCGGCCGACGCTGACTCGAGGGCGGCCAGCGCCGTGCCACGCCAGACGGCCATCGGATTGACCCCCAGCACCGACCGGTCGACCGACCCCTCCCAGGCTCCACCGTCGCGTAGGACCCTGGTGACCAACGACTCGCCGGTGACCACGTGGGCGACCAGCGTGCCGACGTCCCATTCGTCGCACGGGGTGGGGCGCTCCCAGTCGAGCTCGGTGACGGCGGCCAAACACTCGCCGAAGAAGGCGCAGGAAGAGGTGTAGGCGGCGATCGTGTCGGTGCGGTCGCCGTCGGAGAGGGCGGATCCTCCGTCCTCCATGGGCGCTATTCCCACTCGATGGTGCCGGGGGGCTTGGACGTGATGTCGTAGGCCACCCGGTTTACGCCGTCGACCTCGTTGATGATCCGGCTCGACATCCTCTCGAGGAGGTCGTGGGGCAGGCGGGCCCAGTCTGCGGTCATGGCGTCCTCGCTGGTGACGGCCCGGATGATGATCGGACGGGCGTAGGTGCGCTCGTCGCCCATGACCCCGACCGAGCGGATGTCGGCCAGTACGGCGAAGGCCTGCCAGATCTTGCGCTCTAGGCCCGCAGCCTTCACCTCCTCGCGGACGATCAGGTCGGCGGCCTGCAGGATGGACGTGGCCTCCGGGGTCACCTCGCCGACGATTCGGACGCCGAGGCCGGGTCCTGGGAACGGCTGGCGCCACACGATCTCGTCGGGCAGGCCCAACTCGGATCCCACGGCCCGCACCTCGTCCTTGAACAAGTTGCGGAGTGGCTCGACGAGGGCGAACTCCATGTCGTCGGGCAGGCCGCCCACGTTGTGGTGGCTCTTGATCTTGGCGGCGTCCTTCGTACCCGACTCGATGACGTCCGGATATAGCGTCCCCTGGACGAGAAACTTCGCGTCGACGATTCCGCCGGACGCCTCCTCGAAGATGCGGATGAACAACTCGCCGATGGCCTTGCGCTTGTCCTCTGGGTCGGTGATGCCGGCAAGCCGCTCGAAGAACCGGTCGGCGGCCCTCACGTGGACCAGCTCGATGCCCTGGGTCTTCTGGAAGGTCTCCACCACTTGCTCACCCTCGCCGGCCCGCATCAGGCCGGTGTCGACGAAAACGCAGGTCAGCTGGTGGCCGATGGCCTGATGCACGAGCGCCGCGGCCACCGCCGAGTCGACGCCGCCGGACAGGCCGCAGATGGCCCGACCGTCGCCGACCTGGGCCCTGATGGCCTCGACCGACGACTCGATGACCGACGCCATCGTCCAGTCGTCGCCGCAGCCGCACACGTCGTGGACGAAGCGGACGATGAGGTCCTGGCCACAGGAAGTGTGGTGGACCTCGGGGTGGAACTGGACCCCGTACAGGCCGGCTTCAGGCGCCTCGAACGCGGCCACCGGGGCCTCGGGCGATGACGCGGTGACTTTGGCGCCCCCGGGCGGATCGGTGATGGCGTCGAAATGGCTCATCCACACCGGGTGGGTGCCGGTGCCGGCGTCGGCCAGCAGGGCGCCGGCCTCGGTGACCGACAGGTCGGTACGGCCGTACTCGCCGCGCTCATTACGGCCGACGATGCCGCCCCGCTGGTGCGCGATGAGTTGGGCGCCATAGCAGATGCCGAGGATGGGTACCCCGAGGTCGTAGATGCCGGGGTCGATGCGGGGCGCCCCGTCGACGTGGACCGAGGCGGGGCCGCCGCTGAAGATGATCCCCGACGGCGCCTTCGCCGCGAACTCGTCGGCCGTCAGGTCGTGGGGGACGATCTCGCTGTAGACGTTCGCCTCGCGCACCCGTCGGGCGATGAGCTGTGCATACTGCGCGCCAAAGTCGACAACCAGAACGCGGTCGGTGGCGCGGGCGCTCCCGCCGGACGTCCTGGCCATGTGATCGTCGAGACGCTCGCTGGTGGGCCTAGTGGCCCATCCCCACGCCCTGTGACTTCTGCAGCGACTTGCCCTCGGTCTGGAGCGCCGGGGCGACCATGACCTCGGCCTTCTGGAACTCCTTGACGTCGACGTAGCCACAGGTGGCCATAGAGGTGCGCAGGCCGCCGAACAGGTTCAGCTTGCCATCGTTCTCGTTGGCCGGGCCGAGGAGGATCTCCTTGAGCGTGCCGCGGGTCGTCGTCTCGACCCGGGCGCCGCGGGGCAGGGTCGGGTGGAAGGAGGCCATGCCCCAGTGATAGCCCCTGCCGGGCGCTTCGGCAGCGGCGGCCAGAGGCGAGCCGATCATGACGGCGTCGGCGCCGCACACGATGGCCTTGGAGATGTCGCCACCGGTGGCCATGCCACCGTCGGCGATGACCTGGCAGTAGACGCCAGTCTCGTCGAGGTGGCGCATACGGGCCGCCCGGACGTCGGCTATGGCGGTGGCCTGGGGGACGCCGATGCCAAGCACCCCGCGGGGGGTACAGGCGTGGCCGGGACCCACGCCGACGAGGATGCCGGCGGCGCCAGTGCGCATGAGGTGCAGGGCTGCCTTGTAGGTGGAGCAGCCGCCGACGATCACGGGGATGTCGAGGCTGCGGATGAAGGTCT
>JAZADN010000003.1:0-57156 GCA_036123585.1 Actinomycetota bacterium
CGGTCCCGTTGACCACTACTGGACCCTTGGGGTTCCGGATGACGCTACGGACCAGGAGCTCCGGGACGCCTACCGGGATCTAGCCCGACGAAATCATCCCGATCGAGTGGTGGACCCGCTGAGGCGGGTGGAGGCTGCCGAGCGAATGGCCAAGGTCAACGAGGCGTGGCTGGTCCTCGGAGACCCGGAGCGCCGCGCCGACTACGACCGGTCTCGTGGACCCGGGACACCCCCACCTCCGACAGGTCCCGGGGACGACCGCGTGTATGGACGTCGGGGTGACGCCTTCGACGATGTGGCGGTCTCGCCCGCCGCCGGATGTGCATTGCGGATGGTGCCGGTGGTGACCACTCTCGCCGTGCTCCTTGGGATCCTCATTGCAACGGCTGTCCTCGGCGGAGACGGAGAGGTTCCAGAGCGGATGGAGGCCGGCCGCTGCGTAGAGGTGACGTCGACCATCCGGGTCGTACCGTGCACGGCGGACACCCCGGTGATCGTGGGCCGAGGGGTCACTGGGACGCCGTGCTCGACCACAGCGGTGGCTGTGGTACTCCCGTCGCAGACCGAACAACTCTGTGTAGCGCCACCGGGCACGCCGGTTCCCTGAACAGTCTGGGCGGATGATCCCGTTCCCTCGTCGCCCAGCGGACCGTTGGTTCAGTTAGCCGCAGCGCTCCCTTCGCACGCGGGAGACCACTGGATGAAGTCCACTGCGATCCACCATGGTGACCGGCCAAACTGAGGTTTGTCTGTTAGCCCGCCAATGCTTACCTGGCGCCACCTAGCACTCAGTCTCTATGGGTCAAGGGACCCTAGAGTCTCGTGGGTGAAGTCAATGGTCGGACATCGAGCCATTCTGGTTCACGATTTCGAGGAGTCGAACCGCCGGGGGATGCTTGACGGAGGTTCCCGCTATCTCCTCACATTTGACGTGTTCAAGCGTGGCCTCGAGGAAGCAATTGACCATGGGATCGCCTTCGATGAAATCGGAGGGCCCGATCCCCGGACCTCAGGGCGAGTCGAGATCACGTCGGACGACGGCGGGGGCTCTGCCCTTCTATTGGCCGAATACCTCTCCGCTCGAGGACTACGAGCGACGTTCTTCGTTGTGACGGACTGGATTGGCATGGAAAAGTTTCTAGGAGTCGAGGAGATCCGTGCAATCCATTCGATGGGCCACGTCGTCGGCTCCCACAGCCATACTCACTCAGGGCCATTCTGTGACCTTTCCGAGGTGCAACTTCGCCATGAGGTGCTCGAGAGCAGGGCTGTACTGAGGGAGGTGCTCGGCATTGAGGTCGACGCGTTCTCCGTGCCCGGTGGAGAGATACTTCCGACGACCATAAGGCGGCTTGAGTCTCCTGACCTCGGCCTGTCGCGGATCTATACATCGACTCCACGTCAGGGCGTCTATCGGTCGAGGGCGACCGCGAGTGTGATTGGCCGCTACTGCATAGAAGCCAGGATGGGCCAGGCGAAGATCTTCCGAGTTCTCAGTGGGCGTGGCTGGGGACGGAACCGGATGCGCTACCTGGCCGGTCGGGTGAAGCGAGAGATCTGGAAGAACGTCTCGGTTGGTGGCGGGCGTGGGCGCGACACATGAATGGGAACCCCTCTCCTGATCCTCTTCCGTATGTGGCGCTGGTCGGGGGCGACAGGTGCTCTCTCTACACACTTCGGTGCCTCCTCGAATCCGAGTACCCCCCATCTGGGGTAGTCGTGGTGGAACTGAGTGGGCGCTTGGCGCGTTTGGCTTACGAGCGACGAATGATGCGCCGACACGGAGTCCTGAAACGGCTCTCCCAGATCACCGTCGGAGTCATCCATCGGGTGGTTGACGGTGCCCAGGATCGAGAACTGCTCGGTCAGATTTACCCGGACGAGAACCGTGCTGCAGTACTTGGGCTAGCCAGCCGACAAGGGGTAGGCGTTCTCGAGGCGAGTGCGTACCACTCCGCAGAGGCGGTCTCCTTCATCAGCGGATTCACCCCGTCTTTTCTCGTGTGCGACACACCCTTTTGGGTCGAGAAGAAGGTGCGGGAACTGGTTCCGCCGACGATGGTTATCGGATCCCATCCAGGGGTTGTTCCCTGGTTCCGAGGCGCTCATTCAGCGTTCTGGTGCCGGCACCTCGGCCAGGAGGAGAAGAACGGCTTCAGCTTCTTCTGCATCGATGGAGGCGTGGATTCGGGGCCATTGATTTCTACCCACCAGCGGCCATATCGAGGCGAGTTGTCCTATCGAGGCAACGACTACGTGCTCGCCGAAGAGGCCTCGCGGTACGTCGTTCGGATTGTTGAGTCCCTATCTCAAGGCTTGAGGGTGGGCCTGGCGACGCAATCACCTCTGGAGGACTGCCAGATCCGCCGGGCTCCGGGGCTTGTCGACTACTTACGGTTTCGTCTGAAAGAACGAGGGGGGCGCGGGTAAGCCGGAGGCCAGATGGCCAACTGAGGGCGAACCCTGGCCTGCGGGACCACTGGAGTGCCGGTTCCCAGGTGAGTTGGCAGATCCCTCCGGATCACTCAGATCCTCTATTAGAGGGTGGAGATCCAGACCCACTCACCGTTGCTTTCGGCGGTCTGAGTAGTGCCTCAAGCAGTCGATGCGCCCCGGGGCGCCGGGCGCCGCTCGGCAGGTAGGTCGTGCCCGCAACGGTCGGTGGTCGTCGTCCTGTGGTCGCACGCCGAGCAGGTCTACACGGCGGTTGCAGGGACTCCGTTGGGATGATCGTCACCGACCGATCGTTCGGGGGTGGCGTTACCCTCGTTGGCCTACGGACCGTTAGCTCAGTTGGCTAGAGCGCTCGCCTCACACGCGAGAGGTCACTGGTTCGAGTCCAGTACGGTCCACCGCTCCGCTAAGGAGTGTCAGCCTCCGGGTTCGAGCGGCTCAGGTGCCCTAGACAATCGGGTTCGATCACCTCGGTGGTCTCCGACACGAAGTCGCTGAGGGGAATTCGCAGTGGGCGCAGCCATAGGTGGCATCGTCGGCGGTTGATCTCGACGGCCACCGACTCAGGCCGAGCCTTTCGGTCGAAGCGGCTGTAGGCGGCCAGCACCTCAGTGGTCCACCGATCGACGGGTCGGAGGAATACCACCGGTCTGATCTTCACCCGGGACGGATCCTCAAGGAACGGGACGCGGGCGTGGTAGACGCGGCCCTTGCGGAGGTGGCCCATGCTGGGTGGAGTGTTGAAGGTCTCGAGGCCGTTGCTGCGGTCGGCACGGCGGTTCCGACGGGCCCGCTTGGAGACGAATCGAGCACCGCGAAACCTTCCATTCCGGTCCGCCATGGTCTGAGTCTCGCAGAGTCCGGGCGCAGGTGTGGTGGAAAGCGCCTCGGTGGTGGTGGCCGTGCCATGCTCGCCGCCATGCCGCTGCCCGCAACGAACGTTGAGGTCCGTACCAGGTCGACGATGGCATCGACCGTCGACGTCCTGGCCACCGAGGCCGCCTGCGATGTCCTGCGGGCCGGTGGTAATGCGGTGGACGCGGCCATCGCCGCCAACGCGGTGCTCGCCGTTGTCGGCCAGCACCTCTGTGGACTGGGCGGCGACCTGTTCGCACTGGTGCACCACGGTGTCGGTCTGCCGGCCTGCCTCAACGCGTCGGGCCGCGCCGGTGCGGGTGCCGATCCCGGCCAACTTCTGGTGGAGGGACACATGGCCATGCCCCACCGGCACGACGTCCGATCGGCGACCGTACCCGGCGTGGTCGATGGCTGGGTGCTGCTCCACGAGAGGTATGGGTCGATGCCGATGGGTGACGTGCTGGCCGCGTCCATCGACCACGCGGTCGCCGGCTTCGCCGCCTCGCCGCTCCTTGTGCTCTCTGCGCAGACTGTTCGCGGGTTGCCAGGCGCTCAGGACTTCGACGAGCTGGATGAGCCCGGCCAGATGGTACGCCGGCCCGGCGTGGCGTCGGTGCTGCGGGACCTAGCGGAGGGCGGACGTGACGCCGTCTATCTGGGCCGTTACGGAGACGAACTGTTGGCCGTCGGGAGAGGTGAGTACGAGCGGGCCGACCTTGAACGAGCACAGGCCAACTGGGTGGATCCGCTGGGCGTCCGGGTCTGGGGCCATGATGTGTGGACGGTGCCACCCAACTCGCAGGGCTATCTGAGCCTTGCAGCGTCCCGCATCGCCGAGGGACTGGATCTTCCTCCCGAGGACGATCCCCTACGGGCACACCTCCTGGTTGAGGCGGCGGTACAGGCCGGTCACGATCGACCCGATGTCCTTCACGAAGGAGCGGACGGCAATGCCTTGGTGGCGGAGGAACGCCTGGAGCCCCGGCGGGCCGCCATCTCATCTGGTCGACGTACCCCGCCAACTGGACGGTACGACGATGGCGACACCATGTACCTGTGCGTAGTCGACGGCGACGGCCTGGCGGTGTCGCTCATCCAGTCCAATGCCGACGGGTTCGGCAGCCACGTGACCCTGCCGAACCTCGGGATCTTCCTCCACAACCGGGGGATCGGTTTCTCATTAGCCGAGGGCCATCCGGCCCGTTACGGGCCCGGGCGTCGGCCTCCGCACACCCTCGCACCGGTGCTGGTCGCCCGGAGCGACGGATCACTGCGGGCCGTACTGGGAACCATGGGAGGCGACGCACAGCCGCAGATCGTGTTGCAGATGCTGGTGAGGCTCCTAGTCGATGGTGCTTCACCCGTCCACGTGGTCGGCGGTGGCCGTTGGGTCCTGCGGGGTCCGGACACCGGCTTCGACACTTGGGACGATCCAACGGCCGTTGAGGTGTTGGTGGAGGACCATGCTCCGCAGGGTTGGGTCGAAGGGCTGATCGCTCGTGGGCACCGGGCTCGAGTGGCATCGGCCAATTACGGCCATGCCCACTGCATTGAGGTGGTGAGCGGCGGGCTGGCGGGGGCGGCTGATCCTCGGTCTGTGGTTGGGGCGGCGTCGGGGGACTGAGACGGGAGGTTCGGCGGGGGACAGATCCTGCTCAGCCGGTGGTGGTGGGAACCATGAACTCAGTTACCTCTGCCCACGTGCCGCCGTCGACCATATGGGTGGCGGCCCGGGCCCACTGGTCCTCGCTGAGGTCCGGCCAGCGGTCCCGGGCCTCAAAGTACATGTCGACGTACTTCGGGCCTTCTCCCGTCTCCGAGTAGGCGATATATCCGGTGGTAGTCGTGATCTCGGACTCCAGCATGGGGCGGAGGTCCTCGGAACTGCCGCAAGCCGCCGGAGAGAGAGCGGACAGGCCTACGAGCGCCGTGGTGAGGGAGCGTCGCATGACCGACGAGGCTAGCCAGCGTCGTTCGGGCAGCTGGGCCTCTCCGAACCGCCTCCGAAGACCAGGAGGACCCCTGAGGAGACGCGTACCTCAGCCGTGGGGGCGGTCATCCGGTTCGAGAGGCCCAGGCCGAGGCCCGGTTGGAGGACGGCATCGCCCAACGTCCAAGCCAGGCCCGTCGTGGTTACGCCGGTGGCCGGTCCGCCGACAGCCAGCAAGCTGACGACATCGCCCGGGTTTCCGACGATCTGCCAGGCGTCGCGGACGACCCGACAATGCGTGCCGTCCACCCGTAAGTCAAGGCGCAACCCCGCCCACCGGTCGCCAGCCACCACCAGGAGGTTGCCCAGGGCATGGTCGGCCCTTCCCGCCAGTGTGGCCACCACCGTCGCCGAGTCAATACCGGCGTCAACGACGGTGGCCAGGGCCAGTTCCAGGTCGGTGTCGTCCTTGTCGACTGGGTGGTGTCGAACCTCGCCCGCCGTGGCCACGGCGTGATCGTCGGCCGAGTCCAGGTCGCCCACCAGGATGTCGACGGTCAGTCCGAGGAGGCGGGCTGACCGGGCTCCACCGTCGGCAGCGACCACCACGTCGGCCCCCGGCAGGTCGTCGGCCATCTCCGCAAGTACGTGGCCCGGGTACGGCCCGCCGGTCACCACCAGGGCATGTCTGGAATCGTTCAAGGTCGAAGTCCGTCCATGCGGACGGACCACCGGCCGGCGTCGACCGACAGTTTGAGTTCTAGCCCGTAGGTGGCCGACAGGGCCGACGACGTCATTACGTCAGTCAGCGGGCCGACAGCCGAGCTCCGGCCGGATTCCATAAGCAGGGCGTGGGTGAACCCCGGCGGGATCTCCTCCACGTGGTGGGTGACCAGCACCATCGGTGGCATCGCCGGGTCGGAGGCCAGGTCGGCCAGAGCGGCCACCAGTTCCTCGCGGCCGCCGAGATCCAGACCAGCCGTCGGTTCGTCGAGGAGAAGCAACTGCGGGTCGACCATGAGAGTCCGGGCGAGGAGTACTCGCTGACGCTCACCCGAGGACAGGCTCCCGAACCGGTGGTCCGCCCGGTGGCCACAGCCGATCCGGTCCAACAGGGCCCGGGCCCGGTCACGGTCGACGTCCTCGTAGTCGTGCCACCACGGCTCCAGGGCACCGTGCTGTGCCGTCATGACCACCTCGATGGCCGGCAGTTCGGAGCGAAAGGCATCGGCCAGGACGGCCGATGCGTAACCGACCCGGATGCGTAACGTACGAACGTCGGTACGACCCAGTTCGTGTCCGAGGAGTCGGACCTGACCGACGGAGGGGTGGAGACGTAGGGCGGCGATCTGCAGCAAGGTGCTCTTGCCTGAGCCATTGGGGCCGAGGACCACCCAGTGCTCACCGTGCCGGACCGTCCAGTTGATCCCATCGAGAATGGTCGTCCTGTCGGTGGTGCGCCCCACACCAACCAACGACAGGACGGGGTCGGTGAGCCCGGTGACTTCCATGACGCCCATCTTTCCCGATGTGTCTTCGAGGAGGCGGGTTCGCCGTCAGACGAGTGAGCGCACGAGCAGGGTGATGGCAGCGACGGTGGACAGGACGTAGACGGCGGGTGCCAACCAGCCTCGGTCGAGCACCGGTCGGAGGGGGCCGCTGAGGAAGTAGCCGACGAGTACCGGCAGGACAAGCCAGGCCGAGACCATGAGGTCGTCGCCGCCGAACTCTCCGAAGGCGGTCAGGACGACCAGCGACATGGTGGTGCCGATGAGGAAGAAGGCGCTGAGGGTGGAGCGAATCTCCGGGCCGGAAGCGTCGTTGAGAACCAGGGCAATAGGTGGCCCTCCGACACCCACCGAGGTGCCCATGAAGCCAGCGAGCCCGCCGGCGCCGACCAGCGTGCGCGGCGTCCTTTCGGTCCGTACGCCGGTCGCCTTGAGGCCCACCCCGACCAGTAGCAGCGATCCGAAGAGGACCCCAAGACGGTCCTCGGTCACCGCAGTCAACGCGAGAGCTCCGAGTAGCACGCCGGGGACCCGTCCGACCACCGCCCACTTCAGGGCCCCGACGTCCACTGCTCCACGTTCCCTCCAGGCGTACAACCCGCTGAGCAGTGGGTTGACCATGAGGACAGGACCGGGGACGAACTGGGGGTCAATCAAGGCGAGGATGGGGACCGAGAACAGCCCGGCGCCAAAGCCTAGGACACCCTGGATGGTGCAGCCGACGGCGAAGACGAGCAAGCCGACGATCAGTTCGGCGCTGCTCACCTGCTGGTCTCCTCGCCAGATCTGGTACGCGCCTCGGCGTGGCGTTCCCAGGCGTCGACCATGGCCGCATACTGACCGCCCCGGTCGACCAGCGTGGCGTGGTCGCCGTGTTCCACGATCCTGCCGTCGTCCACCACGGCAATCCGGTCGGCCCGCATGGCGGTGGCCAGACGGTGGGCCACGAGTATGGCCGTCCGGCCCTCCAGCACGTGGTCGAGTGCCTCCTCGATGACCGATTCGGAACGGAGGTCGAGGTTCGAGGTGGCTTCGTCCAGCACTAGGACCCTCGGGCGGGCCAGAAACGCCCGGGCCAAGGCCACCAACTGCCGCTCGCCAGCCGACAGGGAGGCACCCCGCTCGTGGATCGGGGTGTCGATGCCGTCGGGGGAGCGGTCGACGAGGCCCGTGAGGCCGACGGCGTCGCAGGCGGCCCGCACGTCGTCGTCTGTGGCCTCGGGGCGCGCGAAGGCCACGTTGTCGCGAAGCGTTCCGTTGAACAGGAAGGGTTCCTGAGGGACGACTCCCATTTGCCGGCGCAGCGAGGCGATGCCCACATCGCGCAGGTCGTGGCCGTCGATGGTGACCCGGCCAGCGTCGGGGTCGTGGAATCGAGTAACCAATTTGGCGATGGTCGACTTGCCGGCGCCGGTGGGTCCCACCACGGCCAGCACCTCGCCGGGTGCCAGGGACAGGTCGACGTCACGTAGCACGGGGTGGGCGGGGTCGTAGCCGAAGGTGACGCCCTCGAGTCGGATGCGCCCGTCGACTGGCGGCAGGTCAGTGGCGTCGGGTCGTTCGGCCACGGAGGGCTCGGCGGCCAGCACCTCGCGGAGCTTCAGGATCGCCGCGCCCCCCTGCTGGTACTGGTTGTAGAGCTGAACCAGGGACTGGATGGGGGCGAAGAACGAGGTCAGGAAGAGCAGGAAGGCCGTGAGTTCGCCGATGCTCACCTCGCCCCGCAGGGCCATCCGGCCGCCGACCAGTAGGACGACGGCCTGGGCCACGATGCCGATGGCCTCGGTGCCCGGGCCGAACAGGGCCTGTGCCCTCCCGGTGTAGAGGTTGGCGTCGAGGTGGGCGTCGATGACCCGCTGGTGGCGGGCCACGTCATGGTCACGCCGGTGGAAGGCGGTGATGACCCGGATGCCGGCCAGGCTCTCAGCGAGGTTGGACAGGACGTCGGCGATCCGGTCCCGAACCCTCAGGTAGCCGGCGAATGACACCCGGCGGAACCACAGGGTCAACACCACGTTGACCGGCACCACGGCCAGCAAGCAGACCAGGGCCAGGGACGGGTCGAGAACCACCAGGTATGCGGTGATCACAAGCAGCGTCATGCCCTGGACCACGAAGTTGACAAGGCCCTCCTGCAACAGGGTGGTCAGCGCCTCAATGTCGCTGGTCATCCTGGTCATGAGCACGCCGGACTTCTCGCCGGTGAAGAAATCCAGCGACTGGCGTTGAAAATGGCTGAACACCCTGATGCGGAGGCGCATGACGAGTTGCTCGCCGAGCCGACCGGTGAACGCGGTGCGGATCGTCGAGGCGGCGGTGGCGGCTACGACGGTGCCCACGTACGCGATTGCCACGGCGGCCAAGGTGCCCATATCGCTCTCGAGGACGCCGTGGTCGATGCCCACCTGTGTTAGCAGCGGCCCGAGGTGCATCAGCGCCGTCTCGGCCACTACGAGGAGGAGGGCGATCAGGATGTGCCGGGCGTGTGGGGCGAGGAAGGTCCGGAGCCCGAAGGGGCGTCGGTCCCAGTTGGCATGGGAGAAGTCGACCTCGGGCTCGGGGTGGTCGGGTTCTTCCTCAAGTACGCCGACGATGCGCCCTCTCAACTCCTCCGGCACTTCAGCGAATGGGAGCCCAGCCTGGGCGTTGGCCTGGACGGAGGAAGGTCCGCCGAAGAAGCCGTGGCCGCCGAAGCCGCCCATCAGGCGCCCTGTCCCGGAAGGTGGGCGTGGAGGTCTGCCAGAGCGTCGTCCCGAGGCGGCGCTGGATCGTCGTCGTTCCGGGTGAGGACGGCGGCGTACCGAGGCTCGTCAGCCAGCAGGTCGGCGTGGGTGCCCGTGGCCACCACCCGTCCGTCCTCCATGAAGGCGACCCGGTCGGCCAGAGCGATTGTCGACAGACGGTGGGCGATGACGATGGTCGTCCGGTCGACCATGGCATCGACTAGGCCGCGATGGATCTCCTCCTCGGTCTGGACGTCGATGGCGCTGGTGGCGTCGTCGAGTACGAGGATGGGCGGATCGACGAGGACGGTGCGGGCCAGAGCGATCCGCTGGCGCTGACCGCCGGACAGCGTGTAGCCGCGCTCGCCGACTACTTCGTCGGGACCGTCGTCGAGGTCGGCCACGAAGTCATCGGCCCGGGTCACCGCTAGGGCGGCAGCCACCTCGGTCCGACTGGCATCCGGCCGGCCGAAGGCCACGTTGTCATGGATGCTCTCCGAGAATAGGAACGCCTCGTCGGGGACCTGGTTGACGGCGGTCCGCAGACTGGAAAGGGTCAGGTCGCGGACATCGTGGCCGTCGACGAGGACCGCGCCGGCGTTCACGTCGTAGAAGCGGCTGAGTAGACGAGCCACCGTCGACTTACCGCAGCCCGTGCGACCGACGAGGGCCACCGTCTCACCTGGTTCGATGGTCAAGTCGAAGCCATCGAGAACCGGGGTACCTCCGCCGGCCTCCTGGTCGGTGTCCGGGTAGACGAAGCGGACGTCACGGAACTCAACCCGGCCGGTCACCGTCCGGAGGTCGCGGGCGCCTGGCCGATCGACTATGGCGGGTTCCTCGTCGAGGATCTCGTAGATGCGCAGAGACGAGGCGGCGGCCCGTTGCGCCTGGAGGAGGACGAAGCCGAACATCCGGAACGGCATGGCGATCATCGTCACGTAGCCGCTGAAGGCCAGCAGGGCACCGACACCGAGTTGACCGTCGATCACCAGATGACCGCCGTAGAGCAGGACGAGGGCCATGCCGAGGCGGGGGAGTGCTTCGATCAGCGGGTTGAAGCGAGCCCGGGCCTCGATGAGGGCTGTGGCTGACCATCGGAGTCGCTCCGCGGCCCGGGTCAGTAGGGCGATTTGGTTTGACTCGGCGGCGAACGACTTCACCACCCGGGTCCCGTTCACATTCTCGTCGACCACCATGGCCACCTCGGCCATGCGGCCCTGAGTGACCCATGACAGGGGGAACACCCGGTCGCGCAACTTCTGTCCAAGGACGTACACGAACGGCATGGTCGACACGGTGACCAGAGCCAGCGGCACGTGGATACTCAGCATGAAGGCCAGGGCCATGGCGAAGCTGACCATCGACAGGGCGGCCAGGGGCCCGAAAGCCAGAAGAAGTTGGATGGATCGGATGTCGGAGTTGGCTCGGGAAATGACCTCGCCGGCAGCTACCCGGTCGTAGAAGGAGAACGACAGGCGGGTCAGGTGTCGGTACACGTGGGATCGGAGGTCATTTTCGATCCGACAGGCGGTCCCGAACAGCACGTACCGGTAGGTGAACCGGAGGCCGAAGGAGGCGGTGGCCATCGCCACCAGGAGGAGGACGTGCCCGGCGAGCGTCTCCCTTGGATCGACGACGAGGTCACCCCCCCCTTCCACGATGTGGTCGACGGCTCGCTTGAGAACCATGGGCACCGAGACCTGCATGCCGAGCCCGGTTACGCCGGTGACGGCCACCACAGCGAAGGCGGTGCGTCGGGCGGCGATCAGGGGGAGGAGTCGCCGGAACCATCCCTTCGACCGGTCAGGATCGATCCGGACTCTGGGTTCCCCGGCTTCTCCATCGTCGATTCGGTCGGCCGGCCCACCGGAGCGCCCAGTGCTCACGTGGTACCGGCGGCCCGGGCGGCCCGGATCGCCTCACCGAGACGTCCCAGATTGTCGATCAGCGGGGTCGGGTCGCCGGCATTGACATGGCGTCCGATGCGTTCGAGCCTTGCCCCGACTGCGGCATCTGCTGCGGTCAGGATCGAGCGTCCTTCGTCGGAGAGGTGGTGGACCACCCGACGACCGTCGTTGGGGTCGCGTTCGCGCTCGACCCAGCCGCGGTCGGACAGGCCTTCCATCAACGCGGTGATTGAGGGGCGGCTGACCGACAGCCGGTCAGCCAATTCCGATGGGTTGGTACCGCCCGCGTCGAGGAACGCCCGTACCCGGTACTGGGGGAGGCTCAGGTCAAGGTCGACCAGCGGAATGGTGACCTGACGGGCCAACTTGGCGGCGGCCCGGGCGGCGGCAACCAGACGGTCTGCCGACTCCGCGACCGTACCTTCGGTCGATCGGTCGTCGGGCGCCTTGCCAGCCATGGATGGTTAGGGTATCGAACTACCTTTCGGCGGTCCCAGTCGGCCCGGACCCCGTCAGGGTGCTGACTAGCCTGCGGACGATGTCGGTCGCCGAGGGGCTCGTGGCGGTTGTCGCCCTGCTGGTAGTCAACGCCTTCTTCGTCGCTGCCGAGTTCGGTCTGGTAGCCGTGGACCGGGCCCGGATTGAGGCGGCGGCTGCCGGTGGCGACCGGGGCGCCGTCCGAGTCGAGACCCTGTTGCGCAGCCTCACCGCCCACCTGTCCGGGGCCCAGTTCGGGATCACCGTCTCGGCCATCCTGCTCGGCTTCGTTGCCGAGCCGACGGTGGCGAGAATCCTGACCGGTGATGACCACCCGACTGGCTCCTCGGTGGTGATCGCCGTGCTGGTGGCCACTGCGCTTCACTTGGTGTTGGGTGAGCAGGTCCCCAAGTACGTGGGCCTGGCCGAACCGGAGAAGGTGGTCCGATCCCTGGCACCGGCAGTGGCCGTCTACGGGTGGGTGAGCCGCCCGATGGTTGTGGTCCTGAACGGGGCGGCCAACGCCGTGGTGCGAGGTCTCGGGGTGGAGCCTCGCCACGAGGTGGGCACCGCGCGCTCGCTGGACGAGATCGGTGATCTGATTCGGGACGCGGCTGGCGACGCCGAGGAAGCGGACCCTGGTGACAGCGAGTCCCTAGACACCGAGGATGTCGAGTTGTTGAGCCGGTCGGTCCGGCTGGCCGACAAGGCGGTGGCTGATGTGCTGGTGCCCCGCCTCGACGTCCACACCCTTGACGCTGGGGCCACAGGGGCCGACCTGTTGGCGCTCTCGGGTCGGACCGGTCATTCCCGCTTCCCGGTGGTGGACGGCGATCTCGACCGGGTGGTCGGCGTGGTACACGTGAAGTCCCTGCTAGGAGTTGAGCCAGCGCGGCGTGCCTCGGAGACGGTGGCGAAGCTGTGGCGTGTTCCGCTGGCTGTGCCCGAGACCCTTTCTCTGGACGACCTCCTGGAAGTCATGCGACAAGAGGCCACTCCGATGGCCATCGTGGTGGACGAACACGGAGGTACGGCTGGGTTGGTCACCGAGGAAGACGTGGTCGAGGAGGTGGTGGGCGACATCGCCGACGATTTCGACCCACTGCCCGAGCCCCGGGTGACCCGGGAGCGGGGCGCGACGACGCTGTCGGCCCGCCTAACCATCGACGAGGTGCGCGGTGCCATAGGGCTCGACCTGCCTGAGGGCCCCTACGAAACGCTGGCCGGCTTCCTCCTCTACAGCCTTGGTCGCCTCCCGGAGCCGACCGCCACGGTGGCCTACGAGGGGTGGCGGATCGAGGTGCTGTACGTCGAGGGTCGACGCATCGAGCGGGTCAGGGTCGTGGCGCCCCCGGGGGTGAAGCGGTGAGCGGGCTGGCCCTAGGCGCTCTGGTGGTCCTGGTGGGCGTGAACGCCCTGTTCGTGGCCACCGAGTTCGCCCTGGTTGCAGCCCGTCCCGGCCGACTGGAGGAGGCAGCCGACGGGGGCTCCCGGCTCGCCGCCCGGGGACTGCGCGCCCAAAGCGCGCTGCGACTGCACATGTCGTGTGACCAGTTGGGGATCACCGCCAGCAGCATCGCCGTGGGCATCCTGGCGGAGCCGGCCCTGGGCCAGTACCTGGCCTGGCCGCTGGAAGCGACGGGCATGAGCGACGGGGCAGTCGATGCCACCTCGTGGGTGCTGGCCATTGTGGTCGCCGCGTTCTTCCAGATGCTCTTTGGCGAGATGGTGCCCAAGAACCTGGCCATTGCACAACCGGAGCGGACGTTGCGCCTCGCCATCGGTCCTCACCTGGCCTTCCTGGCCGTTTTCCGGCCTCTGGTGGTCCTCCTCGACCGAGCCGCCACACTCTGCGTCAGGCCCTTCGGCCTGACACCGGTGGACGAGGTGCACCGTGCGGTCGGGGTGCCCGAGTTGGCCTCGCTACTGCGGTCCTCGCACGACGAGCGCCTGATCGAGGACTTCGAGCATGACCTGTTGGCGGGTGCCCTGGACCTCGGGCGACTGACAGTGGCCTCGGTGATGGTCCCCCGGGACGAGGTAGTGGTGGTCGGTCGTCGGGCTCCGGTCGGCGAGGTGGAACTAGTGATGGAGGAGACTGGTCTGTCCCGCATCCCACTGGTTGACGACGACGGGGCGGCGCGACGGTTCGTGCATGCTCGTCGCCTTCTCATCCTCCCGCCGGAGGCACGCGATGAGCCGTTGACCATGGAGTCGACGCGGCCCCTGTACGTGTTGCGCCCAGACCTGCCGTTGGATGATGCGTTGCGAACCCTCCGGGGGTGGCGTCAGCGTCTGGCCCTCGTTCGGGCCGCCGGTGAGGCACCGGACGCCTGGCAGGGCGTGGTCTCAGTGGAGGACATGGTGGAGCGCTTGGTGGGCGACATACGGGACGAGACCGAGGAAACCGGGGAGACCGTGGCGGGAGCCTGAACGATCGCAGTTGGCGATCACATTCCTTCGGGACGCCAGCGACCGTCGGTAGGATCTGCGGGTGCCTCGCCCCTCCGGCCCGGTCGCCCGCCTGCTGGCGGCCTCTCTGGTCGTCATCGCTGTCGCTACGGTTGCCATGCCGGCCCATGCCACGACTGACACGCCAGCCGAGGAGAAGACCGCTCCCGATTCGGTGGTCTTCGCCAACGACCCATCGCAGGCACTGGTCATCCAGCGGGCCACCGGGCTACTGCCTTTGGTCACCGCGGCATCCGACGTCCTCCCCTTGGCCGTGGACGGCATCCGGGTAGCCGGCGAACGCTTGCAGGGAATCGCCGACCTGATGGTTCGAGTCCGCCTCCGAAACCGGGCCGCGGCCGAGGCCCTTGCCAAGGCCAACCGGCTCGTCGGCGACAACGTGCGCGACGTCACCAGGTTGCGGTCAAGCTACGACGACGCCCTCGATGGCATTTCCTCCGCGCAACGTCGCCGCCTCGAACGGGATGCCAAGGAGCGCCGGAACCGTTCGGCGGTGATCCGACACGCCACTTCGACCGACTGGGTATGCCCGGTCTCCGCTCGGACCAAGTTCCGCGACTCGTGGCATGAACGCCGGTCTGGCAACCGCCTTCACGAGGGCGTCGACCTGGTGGGAATTCGGGGCGACCCCGTGCTGGCGCCTGTTGACGGCGTGGTTTCGCACCGGTGGGACACCATCGGAGGCTGGTCGTTCGACCTAGTGGCCACTGATGGCGATTACTGGTTCGGAACCCACCTTTCGGGGCTCGGGAAGTCGGGCGAGGTGGAGGCCGGCGATGTGATTGGCTTTCTCGGCGACACCGGCAACGCCCAGGGTGTCCACCTGCACTTCGAATACCACCCGGGTGGTCGAGAGAATCCCGTCAACGCATACCCGATCGTGGACGCGCGTTGCACCAACCGGGTCGAGATGGGGCGCAGCCTCTACGACTGACATCACGGGCCTCCAGGACCCCTCTGCAGCCCCTCAGGTCAAAGCCTCCAGAGCGGGTCGGGACGGGTCAGGCCCCGATGGCGTGGTAGCCGCCGTCGACGTGGAGCATCTCGCCAGTGGTGGCTGGGAACCAGTCCGACAGCAGTGCCACGCATGCCCTCGCCACCGGTTCGCCGTCGTTGACGTCCCAACCCAGCGGGGCCCGGTGCTGCCAGGCGTCCTCGAACTCGGCGAAGCCGGGGATGCTCTTGGCGGCCATGGTCCGGATCGGCCCGGCGGCCACCATGTTCACCCGGATCCCGGCGGGTCCCAGTTGGCGGGCTAGGTAGCGCGAAGCAGATTCCAGAGCAGCCTTGGCCACCCCCATCCAGTTGTAGGCCGGCCAGGCGAACCGGGCGTCGAAGTCGAGCCCCACGATCGACCCGCCCCCCGTCATGAGCGGTGTTACCACTTCGGCCACAGTCTTCAGCGAGTAGGCGGAGATCTCCATGGCCACCGACACATCCGCCCACTGGGCGGCCATGAAGTCCTCCCCTAGGCAGACCTCGGGCGCAAACCCGATGGCGTGCAGGGCGCCGTCAACCCGACCCCACCGTTCAGCCAGGTCGTTCCGGACGGCCTCGGCCTGCTCGGGCGACGTGACGTCGAACTCGAGTACCTCGGCTTCTTTCGGTAATTTGCGCGCTGTTCGTTCGGTGAGGCGCATGCCGCGGCCGGCTCCGGTCAGAACGACTTCGGCACCCTCCTCCTGGGCCAGACGGGCCACCGAGAAGGCCAGCGAGGCGTCCGTCAGGACGCCGGTAATCAGCAGGCGCTTGTCGTCGAGGAGTCCCACGCTGGTCGTGCCTTCCGTCGGCCCAGCCGCCGCTCGGCCGGTGTCCGGCGATCCTAGGTCGGGATCCGGGAAACGGTTGGGAGTCCAAATCGACCGCTGGGTACCTTCACCGGATGCAGATCGGACTTCCCGGTGCCACGAACCAGCGAAGTGAAGCCCTGATCCGGACCCATCCGGTGAGGACTGGTCGCTAGCCTCGGAGCCGCATGGCCGATTTCACCATCACCCTTCCCGACGGATCGTCTCGCACCCTGCCCGAGGGAGCCACCGGCGCCGATCTCGCCGCCGACGTGGGCCCCGGCCTGGCCAAGGCGGCCCTGATCGCGACGGTCAACGGGGAGGGTCGCGACTTGGATCGGGCGCTGGACGCTGACGCCGCGGTCTCCATCGTGACGGCCGACTCCGACGAAGGTCTCCACACCCTGCGCCATTCCACGGCCCACGTGCTGGCCCAGGCCGTGCTGGACCTGTGGCCGGGCGCCACCCACGCCATCGGACCGCCCATCGAGAACGGCTTCTACTACGACTTCGAGTTGCCCGACGGTGGGGCGTTCGCCACCGATGATCTGGAGGCCATCGAGGCCCGGATGCGTGAGATCATCGCCGCTGACCAGGCCTTCGAGCGTCACGAGGCAGGCACCGCCGAGGCCCTCGACCTGTTCGCCGGGCACCGTTACAAGCGCGAGATCATCGAGAAGGTCACCTCGGGAGAGGCAGACGCCGAGATGTCCGGGGAGGCGTTGGCCGACGGGACGGTCACCTACTACCGCAACGGCGACGGCTTCGTGGACCTGTGCACCGGACCGCACGTGCCGTCCACCGGTCGGCTCGGCCATTTCGCTCTCCAGAAAGTAGCCGGTGCTTACTGGAGGGGCGACGAGAAGCAGCCAATGCTCCAGCGGATCTATGGCACGGCGTGGGGTGACGGGAAGGCGCTGAAGGCCTACCTGCACCGGCTCGCCGAGGCAGAGAAACGCGACCACCGCCGTCTGGCCGCCGAACTCGACTTGGTGTCGTGGCCGGACGCACTCGGCCCGGGTCTCGCGGTCTGGCACCCGAAGGGAGCGCTAGTCCGCAAGCTGATCGAGGACTACAGCCGGGAGCGCCACGAGGCCGGTGGATACGACTTCGTGTACAGCCCGCACATCGCCAAGTCCGTGCTGTGGGAAACCAGCGGACATCTCGACTTCTACGCCGACGGCATGTACCCCCCGATGGAGATGGACGGGGCGACCTACTACCCGAAACCCATGAACTGTCCGTTCCACGTGTCGATCTTCCAGAGTGGGCAGCGCAGCTACCGGGACCTGCCTCGTCGCCTGTTCGAGTTGGGTGCCGTCTACCGGTACGAGCTGTCGGGGGCCGTGCACGGTCTCCTGCGAAGCCGCGGCTTCACCCAGGATGACAGCCACATCTTCTGTACGCCTGACCAGGTGCCGGACGAGCTGGCGTCGCTCCTGCAGTTCACCCTGAGTGTGCTGCGTGCTTTCGGCTTCGACGAATTCCAGGCCAAACTTTCGACCCGGCCGTTCGACAAGTCGGTGGGTGAGGACGGCCTATGGGAGCTGGCCACCGACGGCCTACGTTCGGCGCTGGAGTCGGCTGGGCTGGACTACGTGGTTGAAGAGGGCGGCGGTGCCTTCTACGGCCCGAAGATCGACGTCGATGTCACCGATGCCATCGGCCGGCCTTGGCAGTTGTCGACTATCCAGCTGGACTTCAACCTGCCGGAGCGGTTCGAGTTGGAATACGTGGGCGCCGACGGTGGCCGTCACCGGCCGGTGATGATCCACCGCGCGCTGATGGGTTCCATCGAACGGTTCTTCGGCGTTCTGCTGGAGCACTATGCCGGGGCGTTTCCGGTGTGGCTGGCTCCTGAGCAGGTCCGGGTGTTGCCGGTAGCCGACGAGCACCAGGCGTACGCAGAGTCGGTGCGCGAAGCGTTGGTGGCCGATGGTCGACGGGCGACAGTTGATCGGGCCGACGAGCCACTGGGCAAGAGGGTTCGCGCCGCGAAGGTGGAGAAGGTCCCGCACGTCCTGGTGGTAGGTGATGACGACTCGGCGAACGGCACGGTGGGGGACAACGCCCGTGGTGCGGACGGACCGGAGCGCGACCTGTTGCTTGACGACTTTCGGGCCCGGATGGCCGCAGCCGTCGAATCCGGCTCCTTGGTGGCTGGGCCGGCCGGGGGATCGGCGGAGGAGAGCTGATGGGGGAGCAGGGCTCCTGAACGAACTGGAACGCCTTTGGGCCGGGTGGCGGCACGCCTACGTCGCTGGACTTAACGAGAGCGCCGATGCATCGGCGGTCCCGACCGACGACGGGCGGACGCTCTTCGAGGTGCTGGCCGACGGGGACCTGCCGGACGAGGAGTCCTACGTCATCCACCGAGGTCCGACCTGCTTCGCGGTGCTGAACGCCTACCCGTACTCGAGCGGACACCTGATGGTTCTACCCCGGCGGCCTGCTGCCGGGCTGGGAGACCTGACTGCCGCCGAGTACGACGAGTTGTGGGCCACGGTGCGTGATGCGGTGGCCGCCGTGGAGGCAGCGTTCCAGCCAGGTGGGGTGAACGTCGGCCTCAACCTGGGGCGGGCGGCCGGTGCCGGGATTCCCGGACACCTTCACGTGCACGTGGTGCCCCGCTGGTCTGGCGACACGAACTTCACCACCACGGTGGCCAACGTTCGCGTCCTGCCCGAGGCGCTGGTCGACTCTTGGGCGAGGGTCCGTGACGCCTGGCCAACGTGAACACGCCAGAGGACGCCCCGTCGCACGGTGACGGTGTTCTCTGGGGGGGTGCCTCGACGGCCCGCTGGCCGGGCCTACTGGCCGGCGGCATGGCAATCTTTGCGATCCTGGTGGTGGTGCGGATCCCGCAAGCCGGGCCGGGCGCCCTAGCCATACTGGCCGCTGCGGCACTGGTGGCCCCACTGGGACGCATCGAGGTCGTGGTGGTCGAGGCGGGGCTGCAGGTCTCCTATGGGCGGTCCGGCTTGGTCCGACAGCGTTTCGCCTTGTCCCGACTGGACTCGGCCAGTACCACACATCTGTCGGCGTGGTCGGGCGGGGGCCTGGGTTACAAGGGCAGCCTCAGACTGATTGGGTGGGCCAGGGCCGCCAACAGGGCGGGACCCGGTCTCTGCGTCAGGCTGGACGGACGTCGGACCTTCACTGTGTCGGTGGCCGGACCAGGGGGGGCGGTCGAGGCGCTGGTCGGTCTAGGGGTGCGACGGGGAGGTGTTGGCGGGTGAGCCGACCCGGGCGGAGGCTGGCGGGGCTGGTAGCCGTTCTGGCACTGTCGACCTGCGGCGGTGACGAACCGCTCGGAGAGTTCGTGCCCGAGCCGATGGCCTGGGGTAGTTGCGGCGACCTCCTTGTCTCGATAGACGGGGAATTGGAGTGCGGGTGGCTCGAGGTCCCAGTCGACCACGCGGATCCCGGTGGGGGCACTATCGACATCGCCGTTGCCCGCCTTCCGACCGCAGCCGAGAACCGGATCGGTGCCCTCGTCCTAAATCCGGGTGGTCCCGGCGGCTCGGGCCTCGAGTTTTTGCAGTGGTTCGGCCCGTTCGTTGCCGACACCGACCTGTTGGATGGGTTCGATCTTGTGTCCTTCGACCCCCGGGGGGCCGGTGCCAGCGCTCCGGTCCGTTGCGAGGATGACCTGGACGACGCCTGGAACCTTCTGGAGCCGGGGATCGAGCCGGCTGAGGGCGTTGCCCGGATGGTGGACGACAACGAGGCATTGGTGGCGGCCTGTCTGGAGCGCAATGGAGCGATGGTCGACCGGGTGGGGACCAACGCCGTAGCCCGCGACATGGACCTGCTCCGTCAGGCCATGGGAGAGGAGCAGGTCAGCTACCTGGGCTATTCCTACGGAACCCGACTGGGCGCCGCATACGCCGGGCTGTTCCCGGACCGGGTGAGGGCCATGGTCCTGGATGGAGCGGTGGACCCGGCCGACCATCCCAGCCGCCCCAACCGGATCCAGGCCGACGGCTTCGAGGAGTCGTGGAAGGCCTTCCGGGCCGACTGCGACGAGGATCCCGGATGTGTCCTAGCGGCCCACGGTGGAGCCGATCCGGCCCTCGACGAGGTGCTCCGGATTGCGAGCATCGAGCCGGTTCCCGCCGGCGTCCGTGCGGTCAGCGAGGCAGAGGTCTACCTGGGGGTGTTCTCCGCCCTCTACTCGCCGGCAGGCTGGCCGTTCCTGGCCGACGCCCTTGACGAGGTTCTGTCCTCCGGGACCGCCCACGGCTTGCAGGACCTGGGTGATGAGTTGGCCGGTCGACTCGACGCCGGCACCTACGACAATTCCTACGACGCGCGCTTCCTCGTGAACTGCGCCGACGACCCCGAGCGGCCCTCGCCCGCCGAGGTCTACGCCGCCAGCGAGGCAATCGCTGACTCCCTGGAGCGCTTCGGGCCGGCCTTCCTCGGCTCTGTGGGCTGCCACCCGCTTCCGCCGGCATCCGACCCCCTCCACGTCGGCTCTGCAGAACTGGCCGTACCGGCGCTGGTGGTGGCCCTCGAAGGTGATCCGGCCACTCCGGCAGCGTGGGCAGGTCGACTCGCCGAGACGATAAGCGAGGCCGTGGTGGTGTGGTCCAATGCCGAGGGGCACGGCGCCTACCTGGCTCACTCGTGGTGCCTGACCGGTCCGATCACCGACTATCTGGTCGACCTGGTGGTCCCGGAGGACGGGTGGTCCTGTGACGAACCCGACTGGTGGGTGGAGGGCTAGGCCGGAAGCCGACTGTCAGTCGGGAGCTACGGCGGCGAGCGTGCCAGCGGCCCGGGCGTCGAGGTGTCCGGCGCTGTGCATCCAGCGGATGGTGTCGGCCAGCGTCTGCTCGAGGGTGATGCCCGGGAACCCGAAGGCCGTCGCTGCGCTCGATTGGTCGACCGTACGCAGTCCACCGGCCCGGGCGTTGCCAACGGTGAGTCGGGCCGTCTCGCCGGTGAGGGGCATCTTGTTGCCGGTGGTTCGGGCCACCAGATCGCAAACCGCCCCCACGGCGAGGAGGGGCCATGCCGGGCTCCCGAGAATACGTATCCGGCGGCCGGTCAGGTCAGCGGCGGTGGACAGCACATCGGCCATGCCGGACAGGTGGCCGGCCAGGAGGTGGCGGGCCGGGGCTTCGCCGCCGGTCAGGGAGCCGAGGCACACCGCAGCGACGTCGCGCACGTCGACGAAGCCGATGCGCAATGACCGGGGGAGCGACACCGTGCCCATGCGAACCCAGTCGCGCATCATTCCCATCGAATCGCTGAGCTCCGGGCTGGGGTCGCGCGGTCCGAGGACGCCGCCGGGGCACACGACCACCACCGGCCGGCCGGCCTGCTGGTGCTCGACGGCCACCGCGTCGGCGGCGATCTTGCTGGCGGTGTAGGCGCCGCACTCTGGGCCCACCGGGCTGTCGGGCACCACGTCGGTCCGGTCGGGCGCGTACACACCCATTGACGACACGTAGACGATCCTGTGGAGGTCCCGTCGGGCTGCCTCGTCGAGCAGGACCCGGGTGGACGTCGGGTTGACGTCACGCATGGATCGAGCGTGGCGAGGGTGGAGGCTGAAGACCGCGCCGGCGTGGACCAGGCAGTCCATGCCAGCCAGCGAGGCGGCGAGGCGGTCGTGGTCGACCAGGTCGGCCTCGAACACTTCGACGTCGGAGGGGTCGAGGCCATGGAGAGCGAGGGTGGTGGCCGCCTTGGCGGGATCGCGGACGACCATTCGGACCTCGTGGCCGTTGGCCACGGCCAGGGCTGTGCAGTGCGAGCCAATCAAGCCCGTCGCCCCTGTGATGGCCACCCGCATGGCGCTTCCCCCTCCCCGCTGGTCCACCTCCACCGGGCGGCGGTCCACAGTCTGGCAGGATGCGGCCGTGCGCCGCGGTCTGGGATCCCCGATCACGCTTTCCGTGGTGGTCGTACTTCTCGGCGCACTGGCCGCGGTCACCGGAGTCATGGCCACCAGTGCTGTGGTCTTTCTGCTGGTGTTGGCCGCGGTCACCGCCGGCGTCGCCCTCCTCGCCGAGCGGCACCGAGGCCGGTGACGGGAACGCCCGACCACTCTCGACCCGGTTCCGGCGGCCCCGGATAGGGCCCTCTGTTAGCGTCCCGCCGTCGAGCCACAACCGGGCGACGAGAGTCGTCCTGGATTCGAGCAGAGGAGCATCCGATGCCGCACAGCGTCAGGGCCGTGGTGGCCCGATCCAAGGGGGAACCGGTCACTGTCGAGGTGATCGAGGTGCCCGATCCGGGCCCCGGCGAAGTCATCGTCGACGTGAAGGCCTGCGGGGTCTGCCACACCGACCTCCACTACCGGGAGGGCGCCATCAACGACGAGTTTCCCTTCCTGCTTGGCCACGAGGCGGCGGGCATTGTCTCGGAGGTAGGCGAGGGTGTCGACGAGGTGGATATTGGCGACTTCGTAATCCTGAACTGGCGCGCAGTGTGCGGCAACTGCCGGGCCTGCCTGCGGGGACGTCCCTGGTACTGCTTTGCCACCCACAACGCCATCCAGAAGATGACCCTCAACGGCCAGGAACTCTCTCCGGCGCTAGGCATTGGCGCTTTTGCAGAAAAGACTCTGGTCGCCGCGGGCCAGGCCACCAAGGTCGACCCGTCGGCTCCGGCCGAGGTGGCGGGCCTGCTGGGCTGCGGCGTCATGGCCGGCATCGGCGCCGCGGTCAACACCGGCAACGTGGGTCGCGGCGACTCGGTGGCCGTGTTCGGATGCGGCGGTGTGGGTGACGCGGCGATCGCTGGCGCTCGCTTGGCCGGCGCCCACACCATCGTGGCCGTCGACCTCGACGACCGGAAGTTGGAGATGGCCCGTGAGTTTGGCGCCACCCACACCGTGAATTCCTCGACCGAGGATCCGGTGGAGGCCATCCGTGCCGTCACCGGCGGCAACGGGGTGGATGTGGCCATCGAGGCCGTGGGCCTGCCGATCACTTACCAGCAGGCCTTCGAGTCTCGGGACTTAGCCGGCACCGTCGTACTCGTTGGAGTGCCCAACCCGGAAGCCCGCCTCGACCTGCCGATGATCGAGGTGTTCGGCCGCGGCGGCTCGCTCAAATCCTCATGGTACGGCGACTGCCTGCCGAGCCGAGACTTCCCAATGCTCATCGACCTCTATCTTCAGGGACGCCTCGATCTGGACCGTTTCGTGTCTGAGACCATCGACCTCGACCAGGTGGAGGAGGCTTTCCACCGGATGGAGAGGGGCGAGGTGCTCCGCTCGGTGGTGGTGCTCTAGATCGGATCAGACGTCCGGACCGGAGGAAGTTGAGCATGGGCCTGCACATCGAACAGGTGGTGACCAGCGGGATCTTCTCGCTGGACGGCGAGGATTTTGAGGTCGACAACAACGTGTGGCTGGTCGGCGACGACCACGAGGTGGTCGTGGTCGACGCCGCACATGATCATCGGCCTATTGCCGATGCGGTGGCCGGGCGACAGGTCCGCGGCGTGCTGTGCACCCATGGCCACAACGATCACATCAACGCCGCAGTCCAGCTGGCCGAGGAAGTCGACGCCCCGATCTGGCTCCACCCCGACGACGGGATGCTTTGGGATGTGGTGCATCCCGACCGACGGATAGACGACCCGTTGCGCGACGGGATGGAGGTCGCTCTGGGAGGTGGCGGTCTCCGGATCCTCCACACTCCCGGCCACTCACCCGGTGGATGCTGCATCCACGTGCCGACCCTCGGCGTCGTGTTCTCCGGCGACACCCTTTTCAACGGGGGGCCGGGCGCTACCGGGCGGTCGTTCTCTGACCGGGACGTGCTCGTGGACAGCATCCGGTCGCGCCTGTTCGTGCTGGACCGGGCCACTGTGGTGCACACCGGGCACGGCGACTCCACGACGATCGGCGCCGAGGTCGACCGTCTGGAGGACTAGTCGCCTGGAGGAGGAGCCGTCCCGGGGGCGGCGCTGCGGATCAGCTGATGACGGGGACCGAGGCCATCGCCTCGGCGATCGCCTCCTCGGGGAACTCGTAGTCCACCAACTCGCCGGCCAGGTACTTCTCGTAGGCCGCTAGGTCCAGGTGCCCGTGGCCGCACAGGGCGGTCAGGATCACCTTCTCCTCGCCGCTCTCCTTGCAGCGCATGGCCTCGCGGATGGCCGCGGCGATGGCGTGGGTGGGCTCCGGAGCGGGGACGATGCCCTCGTTGCGGGCGAACTCAAGCGCCGCGGCGAAGCACTCGGTCTGGTGGATGGCCTCGGCCTCGACGAGACCCAACTCGTAGAGGTGCGACACCAGCGGAGCCATGCCGTGGTAGCGGAGTCCGCCAGCGTGGATGGGGTCGGGTACGAACGAATGGCCGAGGGTGTGCATCTTGACTAGTGGCGTGAGCTGGCCAGTGTCGCCGAAGTCGTAGCGGTACTCGCCCCGACTCAGCGACGGGCAGGCCGCCGGCTCGACGCAGCGGATCACCGGGTCCATCCGTCCGGCCAGCTTCTCGCGCAGGAACGGGAACGACAGGCCACCGAAGTTGGAGCCGCCGCCCGTGCAGCCCACCAGCACGTCGGGGGTCTCGCCGACCTTGGCCAACTGGAGGAGGGCCTCCTCGCCGATGATCGTCTGGTGCAGCAGCACGTGGTTCAGCACGCTGCCCAGGGCGTAGCGGGTGTCGTCGCGCTGGGCGGCTTGCTCGACGGCTTCAGAGATGGCGATGCCGAGGCTGCCCGGGCTGTCGGGGTCGGAGGCCAGGATGGCCCGGCCGGACTCGGTCAGGTCCGACGGGCTGGGGTGCAGCGTGGCCCCCCACACCTCCATCATCGTCTTGCGGTACGGCTTCTGGTCGTAGGAGGCCCGGACCTGCCAGACCTCGCACTCCAGGCCGAACTGGGCGGTGGCGAAGGCCAGTGCTGATCCCCACTGGCCGGCCCCCGTCTCGGTGGTGAGGCGCTTCACGCCTTCCTGCGCGTTGTAGAAGGCCTGGGGTACCGCGGTGTTGGGCTTGTGTGAGCCGGCCGGACTGACGCCTTCGTACTTCAGGAAGATCTTGGCCGGGGTGTCCAGCGCCTTCTCCAAGCGGCGGGCCCGCAGCAATGGGCTGGGCCGCCACAGGCGATACACGTCAAGGACCTCACCCGGGATGTCGATGTACGAGTCGGTCGACACCTCCTGGAGGATCAACGCCATGGGAAACAGTGGCGTCAGGTCGTCGGGCCCGATCGGCTCCAGTGTGCCGGGGTGCAGCGGAGGAGGCGGCGGCGTCGGGAGGTCCGGGATGACGTTGTACCACTGGGTGGGCATCTCGGATTCGTCGAGCAGCACCTTGGAGTAGTCGTCGGGCACGGTGGGCACCGCCTTTCTGGTCGTCCGGGCCTGCAGGTCGTCCGGTCCCGGAGTTGGCCAGTCCACCACGCGGGCGGATGAGTGGGCCAGACGGGTCCGCGGCGAGACTCCGAGGATGGTCGAGGCGGCGGGAACGGAGACGACCGCCCGCTCGCCGTGGCGGACCTACGCACTGCTGGCCGGGTCGGTGGTCGCCGCCTCGATGAACTACTCGGTGACCTTCGTGTCATTCGGCGAGATCGAACGGGACTTCGGTGCCGGACCGGCCGCCACCTCGTGGGTGCTCAACGCCTTCGCCATCACGCTGACCGCCCTGTTGGTGCCCTGCGGGTGGATGTCGGACCGGTACGGCCGACGACGGATGTTCCTGGCCGGGGTGGGTCTACTGGGCGTCGGGTCGGTCTTGGTGGCCGCGGCGCCCACGCTTCCCCTACTGGTGGTTGCCCGGGTGGTGCAGGCAGCCGGCCTAGCCCTGGAGGGACCGGCGGCCATGGCCATCCTGCTGGCCGCCTTCGGCGAGGAACGACGCAGTACTGCCGTCGGGGCCTTCGGTGGTCTGGGTGGCATCTCGCTGATCCTCGGGCCGGTGGTGGGCGGCTTCGTGATTGACGCCGTGGGCTGGCGTTGGACCTACGGGCTCAACACCCCAATCGCCTTGGGCACCGTGCTGCTCGGGCTCCTGTACCTCCCGGCCGACCCGCCGTCCAGTGGAGGTGAGGGTCGGACGCCCCGACCGGACGTGGTGGGTGCCCTGTTGATGGTGGTGGGTGTGGCCTCCCTGGCCACCGGCATTATTCAGGCCGACTCGTGGGGATGGACCGGTGTCGGCACGGTGACGTCCCTGGCTGCCGCCCCGGTCGCCCTCGCCCTCCTGATACGCCGGTCGACCGGTCGGTCCGATGCCATCCTCGACCTGTCTCTGTACCGAATCCGGTACTTCGCCAGGGGGAACCTGCTCGGTTTCCTGGTGGCTGGGAACTTCGCCGGGACATATCTGGCTCTCATCACGCTGCTTACCGGAGCGTGGGCCATGAGCCCGTCGGGGGCTGGTGCCACGATGGCCATCGTGCCGCTGATCGGCGGCCCGATGAGCTTCTTGAGCGGGCGACTGGCCGACCGGTTCGGGCACCGACGCCTCATCGTTCCTGGTGGCCTGGCCATGGTGGCCGGGGCGTTGGCCTTCCGGGCCGGGGTGGGCGAAGAGGTCGATCTGGCGCTCTGGTTCCCGACCATCGCCCTGTATGCCCTCGGGATCGGGCTCGCCCACGCAAACTGCGCATCGCTGGCTCTGCGCTACGTCCCCGTGGCCTCGCTGGGGCAGGCGGGGGCCACCAACCGGATCATGCATGAGGTGGGCACCGTGGTCAGCGTGGCGGTTGCCGTGGCCCTGCTCGTCGGGACCGTCGACCCGGTGGAGGGGGTACGGCGGGTCATGCTGATGCTGGCCTTCGTCGGTGTGAGCAGTGCTGTGATCGCCGCCACTGTCGACACCCGGCCCGGGGCGGCCACGTCGACCGGGCGCCCCTGACAATTCTCGTGCCAGCCTGCCGGGTCGATCAGGTCGTGTCGAGCAGTTCCGGTGTCTCCTCCAAGAACCTCAGGACTGCCTCAGTCCACCGGTCTGTCGGGCCTCCAGCGACGTCGCGGTAGTCGCGGACCAGGACCAGACGGTCGACGCCGAGGTCCTCGTAGCGACGGATGAGGTCGCGGTCTACGGGTTCGGCGGGGGATACGGAGATCTGGACCTCGCCGAGTTCCTCAGGGCGACCGCCGTCGGCCACCGCCTGTCGAAGCTTCGCGATGGCCGATTCCGTGGAGTCCAGGGTGGTCAAGAAGCCGTACCAGCCGTGGGCGCGGCGGGCGACCCGCTGCCAGGTGGCGTCCGATGAGCCTCCGAGATGGACCGGGGGACCCCCGGGTTGGACGGGACGAGGCATTGCACTGACCCCATCCCACGAGGTAAAGCGACCGACGAACGTCGTTTCGCCTCGCCACAGGGCCCTCATGGCGTCCAGGTGGTCGTCGGAGCGGGCGCCCCGTTCGGTGATCGGCACGCCGACCGCGGCGAACTCGGCAGGGACGTAGCCGACGCCGAACCCGGCCTCCAGTCGGCCGCCGGAGAGGACGTCCACCGAGGCGAGTTCCTTGGCGAGGACCACCGGGTTGCGCTGGGGGAGGATCACGATGCCGGTGCACAGACGGATGGTCGACGTGTGTGCGGCGAGGTGGGCCAGCGATGCCACTTGGTCCACGAAGTGGGTGTCGGGCCTGACCGGGGACGGAGGCCGCTGGGGGTCGGCCACCACGACGTGCTCGCCGGTCCAGATCGACTCCCAGCCGGCTTCTTCGGCGGTCCGGGCAACGGCGACCATGGTGTCGGGGTCGGCGAGTACCCCGCTGTTGACGCCGAAGAATCCGAGTTTCACCTGCGCTCCTCTGCGTCGTTGCGGCCGGCCACCGTCCGGAAGGCGGCAACGACCCCAGCCAGGACCTCGGTGGCCGTGTCGACATGGTCGGGGACGGGTATGGCGATTCGGCAGTCAGTGACCCCGGCGGCCACCAGGCCCGGGACGGCGGCCATGGTGCGGTCGAGGTCGGGAGCTCCGTCGTCGTCTCGGACCAGCGGGAGCGTCCCCTGGGTCTCGAAGCCGTCCGGGTCGTGGCCGAGCTCGGAGAGGAGGTCCTTCATTCGGGCGATGCCGGCGACCACGTCTGCCCGGTCGTCCCCCCACGGGATCCACCCTCTGCCGAACTCGGCGAGGCGTTGTGCGGTACGACGGTTCGCGGTGCCGCTCACCCAGACTGGTAGGCCGGAGGGGTCTACCGGCTTCGGCTGGGCGTGGATGTCTTCAAAGGTTAGGGCGGGCCCATCGTGGGCGGCTCGATCCTGTGTCCACAGGGCGCGGCAGACGGCCAGTGCTTCGTCGAGGATCAGGCCGCGCTCGGCGAATTCGAGGCCGGCTGCCTCGTACTCGGCGGCCTGCCAGCCGATGCCGACCCCGAGGTCGAGGCGACCGCCGGACAGGACGTCGAGGGTGGCCGCCGTCTTGGCCAGCACCACCGGTCGCCGAAGGGCGGCGAGGAGGATTCCGGTCTGGAGACGGATGCGATCGGTTCGGGCTGCGAGCCACGCCAGCGTGGTCAGCGGCTCTAGCCACGCCCCGTCAGGTCCGGTGGGCTGGCGCCCGCCGGCCGTCCCTCCGGACTTGGGATCGGCGTAGGCCGAGAGGTCGTCGCCGAAGGCGACGTGGTCGGCGACGGCCAGGCGATCGATGCCGGCCCGGTCGGCGGCCACGGCGTGGTCGGCCAGGCGCTGCCAGTCGCCATGCGTTTCCGTGGCGAAGTTGAGGACCTGGATCGACAGGTGCGGGGTGGCGGCCAGTGTGCTCACCGTCGAAATCGCCGCAGGGCACCCCGCCTGCGGTCGCGAAGAACCTTGCGGCGTTCGTCGGGCGTGATGGCAGCCCACCGGTCGTCGAGGTGGTCGTCGAGGTCGGCAAATGGGACAAGGCGACACGTCGGGACAGGCTGGCTGGTGGCTTGGTTCCACCGGTAGGTGATGCACCCCTGACGGGAGCCGGTGGTGTCCAGCCAGTTGGCGATGCCCGGGTCATGGTGGCTGATGACGGCCCGGAACGCCCCGTCGTCGGAGAGCACGGCCTGGTGGCCGTTGAGGCTGGACTGGTGGTTCCACCAGTCCAGCGACTGGTACCAGACGTCGCCTAACTGGATGCCCCAGTAGGCGCATTCGGGGATATCGACCTCCACCAGGAGGGCCTCGTCGGGGGCGATCCGGTACCACGTCTGTCCGTAGCCCTGGTCGAGGCTGCCGCCCTGTTGGGCGGTGGCGCCGTGGCCGGACCGGGCGTGATCCAAAGAGTGATCGAACGAGTTGATCTGGTTGCGCCCGAGGTGGGCCTGGCCGAAGCCGGCCCAGAAGGCCGTCATGTCGACGACCCGGTCGGCCATCTGGTGTATCTCGGCCGCGAGGCGAGCGGGGTCGAGACGGCCTGGTTCGGTCGGGGCTTCGAGACACTCGAGGTGAAGGTCGGCAGGGACCTCGCCCTCCCAGTCGTTGAAGAACTGGCGGACGATCAGGCTGCAGCGGCGAGGAGGCATCTCGAGAAAGCAGTCGTCCGGCGTGCCATCGGGGGCCGGTCCAGCTCCGAAGAACACCTCGAACTCGCCGTGGGGTTGGTCCGCCAGGTCGTCGCCGTTGAGGTTGAGGAACTGCTCGACGTTGGCCTTGGCGAAATCGGTGGTCATGGCCGTCACGCCCAGGTAGCGGACCGTCCCGACTGATCCCGACAGGCGATAGGTACGCGAGAGGTCCAACTCGGCCATCTGGTAGAGGGCGTCGGGGTTGTCCTGACCGTTCTTGAACGGGTGGATCCATGCCAGTTCGGGGCGCTCGATCCCGCCGCCCTCCAGAACTCGGCTGACCTCGTTGGCGGTTCGCCGGAGCAGCGCCCGGATGCCCTCGGCCCGGTCGATTTCGTCGCCTGGGCGGGCCGGGTCGAGGACCACTTCGGCCCCGTCCTTCAGACGGTCGCAGAACGCGTGCCATTCCGCCCGCAGGTCGACACCAGTATCGGAAGCTCCTTCACTCTCCATGGCTCAAAACTAACGAACGCTCTTCCAGGTTGATAAGCCGGTGGGACTACGTTCGACCTATGGCAAGCCGACCGGGAGCCGATGCTGGAGTAGTCCGGCGCTGGCTGGCGCGGCTGCGGGTCCGCCCGGGGAGCGGACCGACGGAGGTTCCTGAGCCGAGAACGGTATTTGTGCTGTCTGGCGGCTCAGTTCGCGGTGCAGCCCAGGCCGGGATGCTCCGGGTCCTACTTGAGGGAGGCGTCCGGCCCGACGCGCTGGTGGCCGTGTCGGCCGGCGCCTTGAACGCCTCGTTTCTGGCCGCCGATCCGACGGTGGAGCAGGCCCGGCGCCTCGAGGACGTCTGGCGGGACGTGGCCGAACGCAAGCCCATCCGGGGCAGCGTGGTGCGCAACATGGCGGCCATCGTCAGAGGGAGGCCCAGCTTCGATACGGGCGACCGCCTCCGGTCGGTGATCGCCGACCACGTCCCCATGGACGACCTGGCCGATGCGGTGCTGCCGTGCCACGTCGGTACGACCGACGCCTCGACCGGGCAGGTCAGATGGTGGACGAGCGGTCCGCTGGTCGACCTTCTGTGCGCCACCGCCGCTGTGCCGGGGGTGCTGCCAGCGGTCGATCTCGGCGACGGGACGCTGCACATCGACGGCGGGGTGGTGTCCAACATCCCGCTGCGGCGGGGCCTGTCGCTGGAGCCGACCCGACTTGTCGTGCTGGACGTGGCGGCCAAGTTCGCCCCGGCCGAGAAGCAGACGGCGCTGTCGCTGATGATGGTTGGCGTGCGGGCCGCGGCCGCCGAGTTGACCCGCCAGCAGTGGCTGGACGTGCCAGCCGACCTAGATGTCCTGCACGTGGAACTGCCCACCGAGGACGACGCACCCGACTTCGAGTTCGACCTGGTGCCCGACCTCCTGGAACAGGGGGCCGATGTGGCCCGTCGGGCCCTGGAGGCCTCGGAGGGAGCGGTGACCGGATCCGGGGCGGGAAGCGGGAGCGACCCTACGGCCTGACGGTCACCAGCGTCGGCACGGCAGCCGCAAAGGTCGCCGCGTCGGCCGTGCCTTCGACACCGTGGTAGGTGACCGTCTCGACGGTGCCGGTAATTCCGGCGGGCAGGGTGGCGTCGTTCCACAGGACGTAGACAGTCCGACCATCGGGCATCGCGAAGAGGATCGACGATTCGCCCTCCCAGGCGGCCGACGCGAAGTCGTTCAGGGCGCGGGCCAGCATGAGGAAACTGGCGTCGGACTCGGGTCCCGGACCACCGGTCGGGTCGTGGGGTCCGACGTTGAAGATCCGGGAGGCCCCGTCGGCGAAGGCGGTGGCGAAGCCGATCACCGTGTTGCGGGCCAGCTCGTCGGGTGTGGGGGCCCGGCGACCCGGCTCGGGCCCGGTGGGCACCAGGGCCTCGGTGATCCAGTACTCACGGCCGACGTGGCCGGTCTCGTCGAGGAAGGCCCGGTAGTCGTCGCTGAAGAAGGACTGGTCCGATCCGATGGAGTGGATGTTGCCCACGTGGAAGGCACCGTCGGCCGCGGTCAGGATCGGTCGCCAGAAGGCCGCGAACTCGACCTGCATGCCGGCCTGGCCACCGGTGAGGACGGTGGCCGCGGGGTCGGCCGAGGTGATGGCGTTGAAGGCCAGGCGCAGCATCTCGAGGTAGTCGACCGACGTACCCTGGAAGAAGTGGCCGTGGCCACCCTGCATCTCGGGCTCATTGGCCACCTCCCAGTGGCGGATGGGGTAGGCGAGGCCGGGCATGTCGTCAACCCCGTCGCCGTCGTACCGCTCGACGACGTCAACCAGCCAGGCAGCGAAGGCGTCGTCGTCGCACGGCGCGAAAAGGCGGGTGGGCAGTTCCCAGAGCACGGGCCGGACCTCGGGGTCCGATCCGTGGCAGGTGCGCTGGTCCCAGTCGACGAAGGGCCAGATGGTGCCGATCACGGCTAGGCGGTCGGCCTGCCACCTTTGTACGTGCCAGTCGGCGATGTCCCAACGGCGCTGGCCGGGGGAGGCCTCGATCTCGGAGCGGAGGAAGATCCCTGGGTGGGGTCGGATCCAACCGCCGGCTACCTCGAAGGACTGACCTAGGACGCCGAAGCGGCTGGTGCCCACGTCGTCCGGCCATGCCAGGGGCATCGGCGCGGCGGTTGTGGTGGTTGGTGGGGTTGTGGTGGTCGGCGCGGCGGTTGTGGTGGTCGGCGGGGTCGTGGTGGTGGTCGGCGCGGCGGTTGTGGTGGTCGGTGGGGTCGTGGTGGTGGTCGCTGTGGTCTGAGCGGCGTTGTCCGCGGGCTTCGTATCGGCACCACCACAGGCGGCTATCAGAGCGGCAGCCAGGGCGACCGCGACGACGACCGGACGGCGCATCATCCGCGTCTCCGCCGACGCTCTCGTCCCCGGCCGTCTCCGACGGTGGCGGTGGCCACCGGGGGCGCGATGTCGGGCACGGGGAGGTCACCATCTAGTACGCCGCGGATGTGGGCAATGTGGTCCGGGGTGCTCCCGCAGCAGGCTCCGATGAGGCCGATGCCGGCCTCTCGGAGGCGGTGGGCGTGGGCGGCCAGGACCTCCGGGGTGGCGTCGTACTCCAGCACGTCGCCCTTCCACACGGGGATCCCGGCATTGGCCTTGGAGACGACCGGGATGTCGCCGCAGGACGACCGGATGGCGGCCACAGCGGCCTCGGTGTCGGCCAGGTTCGCCCCGCAGTTGGCGCCGATGGCCGCCACACCGAGCTCGACCAGCCGAGCGCCGGCCTCCTCGCCGGTGATGCCCATCATGGTGCGGCCCGCCGTGTCGAAGCTCAGGGTCACCACGACGGGGAGGTCCGAGGAGGCCCGGGCGCCGGCCACACCGGCCTCAACCTCGGGCAGCGCGCTCATCGTCTCCAGCCACAGGACGTCGGCGCCTCCGTCGGCCAGGCCGGTCGCCTGCTCGGCAAACGCCTCCACAGCGGCGTCGGCCGACAGTTCGCCGAGGGGTTCGATCAACTCGCCCGTCGGTCCCATGGAGCCGGCCACCACCACCGTCCGGTCGGTCTCGTCGGCCGCCGCCCGTCCGTTGGCGGCCGCGGCGGCGTTCAGTTCGTGGACCCGACCCTGGAGGTCGTGGAGCTTGAGGCGGTGCCGGTTGCCGCCGAACGAGTTGGTGAGCACCACGTCGGACCCAGCGTCCACGTATGCCCGGTGAATGGCTCGGATGCGGTCCGGGTGGTCGACGTTCCAGGCCTCCGGGGGGTCGCCAGCCGTCAGACCGGCGGCGAAGAGCTGGGTGCCCATCGCCCCGTCGAGGACTAGGGGACCGTTCTTGGCGATGCGTTCACGGAGATCCACTATGGGACGACAGTAGTGAACGGAGCCTCCGGGCGTCCGATTCGCGGGCGGTGGCGAGGGTCACCCGGCAGCGGGGTCGCGGTGGTCGGGTGGAGCGGGGTCAGTCGCCGGCCAACTGCTCGGCGCAGGTGCGGCCGGCGTTGGTAAACACCACGTCCATGGTCTCGTCGCCCATGAGCGTCAGTTCCGAGACGGAGTAGTTGTCGGCCACCACGTCGACGGCGCAGGTGCAGGCCTCCTCGACCGTCTTCCCAGCGGCCTCGAGGATCCACAGCGAGTCGTTCTGGGTGTCGAGGCCGGCCACGCAGCGGCCGTGGATGATGGTGGCCACATCCTCCTTGAAGGCGGCCTTCGAGCCGCAGCCGGTGGCGAGCAGGAGGATGGCGAGGACGGGGGCGAGGGCCATGGAACGCATGGCCCGCAGGGTACGGCGTCCGGGTGGCGAGTGGTGGGAACGCTGGGCTCTGGAGCCCCCTTGCCGCGGGGTCGCTGTGGTGCGAGGCTTGGGGCGACGGATCCGCCGGGCGGACGTGTCCGACCGACACTCGGGCGACGCCGGTAGGGGGTGGTTCCGTCCGGGATGTCCCGGGATGCACCCGCCTCGAGCTGGAGGCGGGTGTTCCGCGTTGTGGGGCAGAGGCCTGGGGCTCGGGAAGCGGGGCGCCCTCCGGCTGCTTGCGCCTACGCTGCCCCGGTGCCCCGTCGGACCGACGCCCTCCAGGCGGAACTGGAAGCCCGCGGCCCTCGGCTCCGACCGCCGTCGTTCGTCATGCGTCCCGAGGTGCTCGGCGCGGCGCGCCTCACCCGCTACAGCTTCAGCCGCTCCATGCTGCGACGGGCCGTCGCCGAGGGGTGGACGGCAGGCCGGGTCCACCAGGAGCTCGACGCCGAGGGTCGTGGCGAGTCGATCTACCGGGTCGACACCGGGACCCACCGTTTCCACTTCGTGGCCTTCACCACCACGGTCGACGAGTCGGCCCACACCGACCGGGTGATCGCCGAACGTTGGGAGGTGGCCGCGGTCCTCGTCGAGGGTGACGTGGACGACGGCCTGATGGCCACCCTCCGCGCCGAAGTGCCGGGGCAGGAGAAGGGCCGCCTCGATCCGCGGGTCCTCAGCCTGACCCGGGGCAACCGCAGCGTGCGCTTCTTTGGGTCGCTGGTCGACGACCTGGCCGCCGGACGCCAGCCCGATCCCGAGGGGGTCGGCGACGCCGGCTACATCCTGCGCAGCACCGCCTTCTACGCCAACGGCAAGTTCGGCATGCGGTCCTTCGACGGCTACGACGACGACCATCCGTTCCGGGTGCCCTACCGGGCCCAGTTCGTGGCCGCGTGGCAGTTCCGGGAGCTCGGCTATGACATGGTCGAGCACTGTGCCCGGGTAAAGGGGGGCGACGCGGCCGTCGGCTTCGACGATCGGTGGCGCCGGTTCTTCGGCCTCGGCAACGCCACCGGGCTCGGTCTCGTCCCGTACGCCTTCAAGCATCCGCGCGTGATGGACGCCTGGGTGGGCGTCCGCGAGGCGGCTCTGGCCGACGTCCGGGCACTGTCGGGCGACCCGGAACGATCGGCCGTCCTGGCCGGCTGGATGGACCGGGCCCGTCGGCACTTCGCCTCGGGGTCCGACGACGACTGCACCCCGTTCCTGAGCTCGAGGGCGCTGGTCCCGGTAGTCGACGAGGTGGCGTCGGCGTGGGAACACTGCTCGGCCGACGACCGCCCGTACGACGCGTTGTACCGGTGGGCCGAGGAGCAGGGTCCGGAGACCTCGGAGTTGGTGGTGTCGCTGCTGTTGGAGCTCCACGACGGCGACGATGATCTGTTCGATGACCTGTTCCTCGTCGACGAGCACGCGTCGGTGGATCCGGCGACCACCGTGGGCCACCTGCGGACCCTGCTCGACGGGCGCTTCGGGTGGTTGGGCGACCTTGCCTTGGACGCCGACGAGGCGGCGACGTTCTGGTGGGTGGTGTCCGACAACACCGAAGAGCCGCGCCGGGCCCCATGGGCCCGCCTTGAACCGGAAGGCCGCGACGTGGCGGTCGACGTGGCGCTGCGCATGTGGCACCTGGCCAAGGCGTTGGAGAACGAACCGGACGACCGGACCGTGGCCGACCTGTTGGCTGAACGTCCCGGCCATCGCGCCGCCGTCGGCCGGCTGGTGGCCAGCGACCGCCGCTACGGCGAGCCACGCGACAACGCCTGTGCGGCGGGCTACCTGCCGCTACAGGTCCAGCGGTTCCAGCTGGCGCAGTACGGCATGGACGAGTTCAAACCCAAGTCGACCGACTGGCTGCGGGTCACCCTCTTCCAGGGGGCGCCCCGCTTGGCCGACCTCGGACCCGACCTGACCGACGACTGGGCGCTACCCGTGCGTCCCGTGGACTGACGATCGACGACCCGGAGGACGGAACCATGATCATCGACGGCCTGCAGATCAACGACTGGTCCCGCGACGTGGTCGCCGAAGTGCGGTCCGGCGGGGTGGACGTGGTTCACGCCACGGTTGGCGTGTGGGAGGACATGGCCGGCACCATGACCCGGATCGGCGCCTTCCGGCACCTATGCCGCCACAACGCCGACGTGATCCGAATCGTCCGCTCTGTCGATGAGATCCACCAGGCGGTCGCCGACGACGTCCTCGCCGTGGTCCTCGGCTTCCAGAACAGTTCCATGCTGGGCGACGACCCGGAGATGGCCGGGATCTTCGCTGACGTCGGTGTCCGGGTTATCCAGCTGACCTACAACATCGCCAACCACCTTGGTTCGAGTTGCTGGGAGCCACACGACGGCGGCCTGACCCGTGCCGGCCACCGCATGGTGGCCGCCCTCAACAACGTCGGCGTCCTGGTCGACATCTCGCACGTCGGCAACGTCACCGGACGCGACGCGGTGGACGCCTCGTCCCAGCCCATCGCCATCACCCACGGCAACCCGGTGTCGTTCTGCGACTCGCCCCGCAACAAGCCCGACGAGCGGGTCGCCGCGGTGGCCGAGCGGGGCGGGGTGATCGGCTGCACCCTCTACCCGCTGTTCATGGGCGGTGTGGACGTGACCCGGGCCGAGTATTGCGGGATGGTCGGGACGCTGGCCGAGCAGGTGGGCGTGGAGCACGTGGCCATCGGATCCGACGCCGTACTCGGCTGGGCGCCCGATGCCTTGGGCTGGATGCGCAGCGGCCGGTGGGACCGGCCGGCAGCACCGGCCGAGGCGCCGTCGTTCCCTCCGTGGCCTCCCTGGTTCGACGGCCCGAAGGACTTCGGCAGCCTGTCCGAAGGCCTCGACGAGGCCGGTTTCTCTGCCGACGAGCGCGACCTGGTCCTCGGCGGGAACTGGCTGCGCCTCTTCGGCGAGGTCTTCCCCTCGTGAACTCAGGATCACCGTTCGACACGATCCTGGTGGCGCCGCGTGAGTTGGTGGATGTCGTGTTCCGGTGCGGCCGGGTGGCAGGTCTGGACTCTGGTTCGGCCGATCGAGTGGCCCGCAACGTCACCGCGGCCGAGGTCGGCTACGGCGGGGCCCTCGAGGCGTTCCTCGACGCACTCGGCGAGCCATCGCGGCTGGTTCCCGAGTTCGTAGCCGGACCTGATGCCCTGGCCATCGCAGAGGTGGAGGCACGACGGTCAGGATCGGCCGAGGCCGTCTTTTCGGCACCGGTCCCGGTGGCCGCCGTGGCTCTGGACGTCGACGGAGTCCGGGGCCGTGGGCAGGGGGTCTCGGGCATCCCGGACGGCGCAGACGGGTCGTCGACCGTGGGTCGCCTCGTGGTCGGAGGGGGTCCGGAACCACGAGCCGTCGACGCCGGTGCCCACGCCGCGGTGGCCCGGGACGGGATACGGGTGGACGCAGAGGCGTTCGTCGGCCTGAGTCGGTTCGCCCACGCTTTCCTGGTGTCCGAGGCCGTCCTCGATGCCGCCGACGCCTGAGACGATCCCGCCAGTACTCGCGAGCAACCGTTCGAAAGTCAGTCCCCGGCCAACTCCAAGATACGGGCCCACAGGTCGTCCTCGACGTCGACCGGGTCGGTTGGCGACCTACCGGCGCCGGGCAGGCGGGCTCCAGGCTGGCTGGCGATGCTCTCGCCGAGGGCACGCAGACGGTCGTGGAAGCCGGCACCGCTGTATCCATCAGGATCAACCACTACGTAGAACTGACCAAGGTCGTGGGGTGGCCCCTCGGGCGTCTTCAACGGTGGGACGTCCACGCTGAGTCGGCAACCGGTCATGGCGCCGGCCAGCACCTCCACCATCAGACCGATGCCGTAGCCCTTGTAGCCGCCGGCCGACACCAGTGATCCGTTGAGCGCAGCTTGCGGATCGGTGGTCGGTTTCCCGTCGCCGTCGACCGCCCAGCCGAGAGGGATCTCCTCGCCGGCCGCCGCGGCCATGGTGATGTGGCCGAGGGCCACTGCGCTGGTCGAGAAGTCGAACTGGAAGGCGATGCCTCCAGCGCCGTCGGGGACTGCCATGGCGATGGGGTTGGTGCCCAGCACCGGCACTGATCCGCCAGGCGGTGACACTCTTGGCGAGGCGTTGGTGGCACCGATGGCCAGCAGGCCGGTCCGGGCGAACTGCTCGGTGAAGTAGCCCAACGATGTGCAGGTGTGGGTGTGCTCGACCGACATTCCGCAGATTCCGTTGGCTCGCGCCGAGGCCACCGCCAGATCAAAGCCGGCGGCGAAGGCCGGCTGGGCGAAGCCGAACTGACCGTCGACACGAACCGCGCCAGGCCGGTCAACGGTGATCACTGGTTGGGCATGCCCATCGATGCGGCCCGTGCCGAGCTGCAGGCAGTAGCTCTCCAGGTAGTAGAGGCCACAGATCCGGTTGTCGTTGCCCTCGGCGGTCCGGACGGCGTGAGCGACTTGGCTGGCGACCCCATCGTGGGCACCGTGGTGGACGAGGCAGCAGTGGGTTGTGGTCTCGATCTCATCGAGGCTGAGCTGTGGCATTCGGCGCACCGTAGGGGATGCGGGGGACCGATCCGACCCACAGTGCGCGGCCGCGGGCACATTCATCTCTTCCCACAGTTCATGGTCCTGGCTGCCCGCAGGCAAGCCCTCGGGAAGCCTGCCGTAGGCTTGAACGGTGACCTCCGCCACGAACTTCGTACCAGCCCTGTCGGCCGACTTGGCCGAGGCACTGGGGCGATGCCGGGGCGGGCAGGCGATCGCTCACAGCCTTCCGTCAGCTTGTTACGTCGACCCTCGCGTGGCTGCCATGGAGGACGAGGTTCTGTTCCGGAGTGGCTGGGTCGGAGTGGGACGCGGGGACCGGTGGGAGGGTCCCGGCGCGTACGCAGCGATCGTGGTGGGTGGCATCCCCGTGGTCGTGGTTCGCGACGAGGTCGGCCTGTTGCGGGCCTATGCCAACACGTGCAGCCACCGCTTCGCCCAGGTGGTGGAGGGGGAGGGAACCTGCCAGCGGATGCGGTGTCCCTTCCACGCCTGGACCTATGGACTGGATGGCCGGCTCCTCGGAGCTCCCAGCATGGGCCGGACTGACAGCTTCGACCGGTCCGACCATGGGCTCCACGAGTTCGCCACCGCCGAGCGACTCGGCTTCGCCTTCGTCAGCCTCGAAGCCTCGCCGCCGTCAATCGACGAGTGGCTGGGGGACGTCGCAGAGGTGCACGCCCGGTGGGACCTCGGCTCGATGGTCACTACCCGCCGCCGCGAGTTCACAGTGGATTGCAATTGGAAGGCCTTCGCCGAGGTCTTCAACGAGTACTACCACCTGCCCTATGTGCATCCGGGCAGCATCGACGACACCTACGACGACCCGGACGAAGCGGAGGTCGTGACGGGTGCGTGGGCCACCCACTTTGGCACTACACAGGGCACCGGGGGCCTGTTGGAGGATGACCAGGACAAGGCCCTTCCGGTGATCCCCACTCTTGGCGAGCGGGAAGCCCGCGGCGTCCGATACTCGTGGCTGTTCCCGACTCTGGTCATCGCCACCGGCGCCGAAGGGCTCTGGCTCTACGAGGTATACCCCGATGGGCCCGACCGGTGTCGGTGTGCCCAGGTGGTGTGCTTTCCGCCTGAGACGGTGGCCCGAGATGGTTTCGCCGAGGTGGCAGAGTCGTACTACGAAAGGTTCGACGTGGCTATCGACGAGGACATCCCAATGCTGGAGCGCCAACACCGTGGGATGGTCGCCGCAGGAGGTCCCCTGTCGATCCGGCAAGGCCGCTTCTCCTACCTGGAGCCCAACGTGGCCCGGTTCGCCGGCTGGTATGCCGATCGCCTCCTGTCCGTCGGGTGACCCTGGAGGCGTTCCCGCTGGCCAAGCTCGGCGAGTGGGACCGTCTCCTTGGGCGAAGGGCGTCGGGCCCGCACGAGGCAAGGCCGCCGAGAGCGAACATGGCGAAAGCTGAGCGGCGCAGTGAAGACGGGGAAGTCGCCCTCGCCGCGGTCGGAGATCGGCGTGGCGTGAGGAGTCGGTTGGGGCGTCAGGCGGCCGGCCGCTGACGACCCCGGCCGGCCCGGTTCCGGTTCTGGCCGCCTGCACTGCTGTTCCTGCCGTTGCGGTTCCGGTTCTGCCCGGGTTTGCCACCTCCAGTGCCGCCAGGCTTTCCATTGCTGGACCTCTCGCCACCGGGCTTGCGGTTGCGGTTCTGGCTGGGCTTTCCAGATTTGCGGTTGCGCACCTGTCCGGGCCTGCCACGGTGATCCGGCTTCCGCCTCCGGTTGTCGGTGCCCGGCCGGTGAGCCGGGGTCGGCTGGCCGCCCACGTCGGCTGGTGTGGGCGAGGTCGCGGCGGGTGGGGTGAGGTCGCGGATCAGGGGAAGGTCGGGCTGCGTCATCGGCCGGTCGAGGCCGACGTCGCGCTGGAGCTGGCGAGAGCCCTTCTTCTGCTCGGGCTGAACCAGCGAGATGACGACTCCAGCACGGCCAGCCCGCGCGGTGCGGCCCGACCGGTGGACATAAGCCTTGTGGTCCTCCGGCGGGTCAAAGTGCACCACGGAGGCGACGCCGTCGACGTGGATGCCACGGGCCGCCACGTCGGTTGCCACCAGAGCATGGACTCGACCGTCCGTGAAGTCGGCCAGGGCTCGTGTTCGCTGGTTCTGGCTGCGGGCCCCGTGGATGGCGGCCGCCTTCACGTTGCCCCGCCCCAACTGCTTGGCGAGGCGGTCAGCTCCGTGGCGGGTCCGGCAGAACACGATGGTCGGCCATGCCGCATCTACGACCTCCGTGGTCAGGGCAACCCGGTCACTCCGTTCGACTTGCCAGAACAGGTGGGTGGCAGCCGTGATGTCGGGGATCTCCTCGCCAACCTCGTGACGGACTGGGTCGACCTGGTGGTCGCGGGTCAACTTCGCCACGTCACCGTCAAGGGTGGCAGAGAACAACACGGTCTGGCGTGGCCGCGACGTCTGGTCGAGGAGGCGACGGACCACGGGCAGGAAGCCCATGTCGGCCATGCGGTCGGCTTCGTCGATGACGACCTGGTCGACATCGGTCAACTCGACGACGCCCTGATCGATGAGGTCGACGAGGCGACCCGGGCAAGCCACCAGCACGTCGACTCCGGAGCGCATCGCTTTGAACTGGGGGCCGTACCCGACGCCTCCATAGACGACGCCGATTCGGACGGCACCGGCGAAGGATCGCAATTCGGTGGAAATCTGCTCGGCGAGTTCCCGGGTGGGGGCCAGCACCAAGCCGCGAGGGCTACCCGGCCGGGCCCGGTCGACAGTAGCTACCAGTGGGATGCCGAAGGCCAGGGTCTTGCCGGAGCCGGTAGGGGCGCGCCCGCAGACGTCGCGCCCGGCGAGCGCGTCGGCGACCGTGGCGGCCTGGATAGCGAACGGGCGGATAATTCCGCGGGCCTCGAGGGCGTCACAGATCGACGAGGGGACGCCGAGTCCGGCAAAGGTGGTGGGCAAATCGGTGGTGGGGAGCAAGGTGTCTCCGTGACCGCGCGTGCGGGCGTTCAAATGATCGCGACGCCCCTCCGGGATCGGAGGGGTCAGGTGGTCCACGAAGGCCGAACGGATCGAGGCCCGGCTGCGAACCCGCCGACGGCGCTTACCGCCGGGATGCTCAGAGGTTACCGGCAGGGCCCACTGGTCTTACGTGATGGTGACCGGTGGCACCCGTCGGGTCTAGCGTCCGTCCGATGTCGCGCTGCCCGCTGGCCCGTCGCCCTCCGGCCTTTTTCGTCGTTCTGGTGGCGAGTTGCATCGTCACGATGATCTCGATGGGGCTTCGGTCTTCAATGGGGGTGTCCCTCGACCCGGTGACCGAGTCGCTCGGCATCGGGACAAGCACTTTTGGCCTACTGGTGGCCATCCATGGCCTGATGTGGGGGCCGGGCCAGGCGCTGGCCGGGGCGGTCCTCCGCCTATTCATCGAAGAGAAACCGGTACCAGACAGGACCGGGACATCGATCGTGGCCGCCTGGGAGGCCTGACGTGGCGCCTCCGACACTGAGCAGGTTCCAAGGTTCGCTGGTCGTTCTGATATGCGGGCTGGCCTTCAGTTTCGGTCCGCTGACCTTCCGGGCGCTGCGGGAGTCTGACGAGTGGCAGTACCTGAGCCATCGCAGTCTCTCGGCGGCCCTGGTCTCTGTCGCGGTGATCCTGGTCGCCGGGAGGAACCCGATCCGAGCGGTGGCCAACGCCGGGTGGCGCCAGCTCCTCGCAGGCTTGTTCCTGGCCTCCATGTTCAGCCTTTTCGTGGTGGCCCTCAGCCGTGTCTCGGCGGCCTTCGTGCTCCTCATGCAGTCGACCAGTCCATTCCACGCCGCCGTCCTTGGAAGGATTTTCCTGAAGGAACCGGTCAATCGGGACACCCTCGTGGCCATCGCAGTAGCCACCGTCGGTGTTGTGGTCATGGTGGGCGGCAATGCCAACGACAGCGACGTGGTGGGGATCGTGCTTTCTGTCGTGTTGTCGATTGCTCTGGGCGGCTACGCGGTGCTGATCCGTAGTGCACCGGCCCGAGATCCCGGCGTGCCGGTTCTGGTCGGCGGCACGATCGCGGGTGTAACGGCCGGCCTGGTGGCGATGGGAACCGGCGCTGGGGTGGCCGTGCCCGGCTTCGACCTGTTTATGGCCTTCGTGGCCGGCGGCTTGTTGATCGGTTTGTTCGCGCCGATCTGGAACTACGCCCATCGGTTCGTGCCGCCCGCCGACGTGAGCCTTCTGCTGATCTCGGAGGTAGTGGCGGCCCCGGTCTGGGTATGGGCCTTCCGCGACGAGCGTCCTACGAACGAAACCCTGGTGGGGGGGTTGATCACCTTGGCCGCGGTGACATGGTTGACCGTGCGGGCGGCCCGGTCCGGCGAACACGACCTGCCGGACCGGATGGGGCGGGAACGGGGCCTGCATGTCGGTGCCGTCCCGGGGTTCCGCCGCTACGTGCGTCCGAAGCAGGACGGCTGATCAGCGCGTCCCGGTCGTTGCCGGGACGCGAGAGAGCCCGCCCCTCGGGGCGGGCCCTGAAGCCGCCGCCCCCGAGGGGACGGCGCTCAGCGGGTTGGGCTGTGGTCCCAGCCTAGGGCTGGACCACAGCCGACCGACTCAGACCTTGCGGACGTTGAGGGCCTCGGGACCCTTGCGGCCGGGACCGACCTCGAACTCGACGTTCTGGCCCTCGTCGAGGCTGCGGTAGCCCTCGCCCTCGATGTTGGAGTAGTGGACGAAGACATCGTCCTGCCCGGGCACGGTGATGAAGCCGTACCCCTTCTCGGCGTTGAAAAACTTGACGGTGCCGTTCGGCATGTTGCTATATCGCTTTCTTTCGGAGTACGCCGGATCGTGACCGACCCGGTAGCAGGGAGCCTACGCGCCCCCGGCCAGAACCGGTCGGGTCGGCCGTTGATCGTGGTTCCGGCTACGGTCCCCGGCCGTGACGGTGCGACTCCGGCAGGTGGCCCTCGTGGTCCGGGACCTCCCAGCGGTGTCGGACGAGGTGGCGGGAAGCCTCGGTGTCGAGGCGTGCGCACACGACCTCCACGTCGAGCAGTTCGGCCTCCACAACGCACTCTTCCCGGTGGGCGAGGGCCTCCTGGAGCTCGTGTCACCGTTTCGGGACGGCACGACGGCCGGCCGGTTCCTCGACCAGTGCGGCGGCGACGCGGGCTACATGGTCTTGTTCCAGGTCGACGACCTCGAAGCGGTACGCGGCCGAGTGGCCGGCCTAGGCGTCCGCGTCGTCTTGGAAGTGGCGCAGCCGGGGATCGTGGGGCTGCACCTCCACCCTCGTGACCTGGGTGGGGCGATCGTTTCGGTGGACCAGACCGACCGCTGGGATGACTGGCCGTGGGCCGGTGCGAACTGGCGCGACCACGTCCGGACCGACCTGGTGTCGGGGCTCGCCACTGTCGAAGTAGCGGTGGCCGAACCGGAGACGGCGGCGGAACGGTGGGCGGCCGTCCTCGGCGTGGACGCCGTTGGGGCGGCCGTGCCACTCGACGAGGGCGAGGTGTGCTTCGTGTCAGCCGAGGACCGGATCGAGCACATCTCTGGCCTAGAGCTCTGGGCATCCCGCCACGAAGACCTCGTGATCGGCGGCGTGGAAATGGCTCTCAGGCCACGACGGGCAGCCCATGGGAGATCGGACGAGGGGGGCGGGCCGGCCGCTTGAACCCGAGGGGCTCAAGTCGTGGAGACTGGGTCATGGCCACCTACGCCACCGAACTGCCACTCCGCCCCGAGTTGGACGCCTCCCATGCCGAGGCCATGGCCCACTTCGCTTCGCCGGGAACCTGGTGGACGGGTGCCGAACGTCTAACCATGGTGGCCGAAGTTCGTCGGGCCCGGGCCGCCGAACCGCTTCCAGCATGGCGGGCGCCATCCGATGTCGACGGCCTGGTCGCCGACGACCATCTGCTTCCGCCGGCGGCCGTCGACGCAGTCTGGCGACTCACCAACCACCCGGGCACCCTGACCGCCGACTGGCACCGCTCCATCCTCGATCGTGGCATTGGGCCGTTGGCCTACGTCGAGTTGGTGTCGGTGGTCGCCCAGGCCAATTGCGTGGACCGCTTTGCGGACGCGCTCGAGCTTGAAAGGATGTCGCTACCCGAACCGGTGGAGGGTGAGCCCACGAGGCTGGTTCCCGAGGCCGCAGAGGTGCGACTGCACTGGGTTCCGACCGATGACATCGGCGGCCCCAACGTTTACCTGGCGCTGTCTGCGGTACCGGCCGAACTGGTGGCCCGCTCCGCACTGTCCACGCCGCACTACCTAGAGGGCCAGGCCGTGTTCGGCGACGTGGTCTCCGACCGGTTCTCGCTGCAGCGGGTCCAGATCGAGTTGGTGGCCGGACGTACCTCGAAGTTGAACGAGTGCTTCTACTGAACGACCAGCCACGCACTGCTGCTCGGTCTGAGCGGTGAACACCACGACGGGGAAGTCTCCCTCGACGGCGTGTCGGGCATCGGCGACGGTGACGGGGGGATCCGCCACGGAGCGGTCCTGGTCCGCCTCGTTGATGCCATATGGGGTGGTGGGCCTGGTGAACTGGATGCTGCCCGAGAGGCTGTGATTGAGGCGGCGGGCGCTGACGTACTGGTCGACGCAGTAGCGGTCAGCGCCAACTTCCACATGATGACCCGCGTCGCCGATGGAACCGGCACGCCGCTGGACCCGGGGACCGACGAGATGTCGGCACCGTGGCGCGCCGAGCTCGGCGTAGATGGCTTCGCGTCCCGACGCCATGTCCCGGCCAACTGAGCCGACCACTGATTAATCGGCGGGTCGCACGTCGAGGGCACGACGCATTCTGGCAATGTGCTCCGGCCCTATTTCGCAGCAGCCGCCGACCACCTCAGCGCCTCCTTCCACCCAACCCATGACAATCTCGGTGTAGGGGTCGGCGCCGAGGTCGGTCCGGGCCTCGGGAAGGGGATTGCCCTCGCGGCCGCGCCATCCGACGGGCATGTCCAGAAAGGCGTTGGCATAGGCGCCGATGGGCCGTTCGGTGGCCGCCCGCAACAGCGGTAACGCTTCGGCGACCTTCTCCGGGGGACAGCAATTCAGGAGGTAGGCGTCGGCGCCCAGTTCGCCGCAGGCCAGGTTGAAAGGCGTGCCATCTAAGAGGTGCGGACCGGTCCCACCCTGGAGGGTGAATGACGTCCACACCTCCATGCCGGCCTCGCGGGCGGCGTCGGTGGCAGCACGGGCCTCATGGAGGGCGCCCATCGTCTCGCAAACGAACAGGTCCACTGAGTCGGCAAGATGCTCAACCATCGCCGAGTACTCATCTTTGAGCTGTTCGTAGGAGGCATCGGGCGACGGGTTGTAGCTGTGGCGCAGTGGTGGGAGCGAACCTGCCACCCTGACGGGACGGTCCGTTGCGTCGGCCGCCTCACGCGCCAAGCGGCCGGCGGTCCGACAAAGCTCTTCGGCCTGCTCCTCGAGGCCGAAAGGGCGGAGGCGGTTGGCGTAGGTGGAGTAGCTGTTGGTGGTCAGAACGTCGCAGCCGGCAGCTACGTAGTCGGCATGGACGCTACGCACAAGGTCAGGGGCTTCGATCATCGCCCAGGCCGACCAGAACTCAGTTGAGCGCGGAGATCCGCGGCGGATCAGTTCCTGGCCCATGCCACCGTCGAGCAGCGTGGTCATCGGGTCCTCCATTGGGTGGTGTCGATGGTCGCAGGACACTAGGTGATCAGGCTGGGTGGGCCTAGTGTCCCGCGATGTCCTGCTCGGCCTGGAGCTCCTGATGGGTGCGCTGTTGGGCGCCCTCAGCGCCATGTCGGTGGGTGGCTCGGAGATGTTCGGGCGCAAGGGCTCCCTTGTAGTGGGCGTGCTGGCCGTTGGAGTGGTTTCCCAGGGGATGGCCGCCATGACCGCTCTGGTGCTCGCCCTATTGCTGTCCGGCGAGGTGTTGGGACCGGATCTTGTGCGTGGTGCCTTGTCGGGTCTGGGGTTCGGCGTCGGCATGGTCACCTATCTGGGGGGTGTCCTGCGGAGCTCTTCGACTGTCGTGTCCCCTCTAGTGGCCACCATTACGGTCGTCATTCCTTTCAGTGTGGCCATCTCCGGCAGCGAGGAAGCCTCGATTCTGGCTGTGGCCGGCGTAGGGGTGGCCATCGTCGGCCTAGTGATGATCACCCTCGGAGGTCGAGCTACGGCTGGTATTCGCCAGGGGATCGTCTGGGGTCTGACATCCGGTCTGGGGTACGGCTGTGGGCTGGCCGTTCTGATTGATACGTCATCGGCGAGTGGGCCGTGGCCGGCGGTGACCCAGAGGTTGGTGGCTTGTCTTCTGACCCTGCTTCTGGCCGCAGGATCGCGATCCAGGCCGTTTCCGTCCAAGGGGGTCCGTTGGCCCCCGATGCTCTCTGGTGCTTTCGGCGGGCTGGCTTCTGCGCTCTACGTCCTGGGCGTGCAGGCCGATGCCCTGCCAGCGGCGGTGACCGGCGCCATGTTTCCTGCCGTGAGCGTGGCCCTTGGACGGATCGTGTTCGGCGATGTGGTGCGGCCACCGCAGTTGGTGGGCCTTGGCCTGGTGCTGGCCGGGGTCGCCGGGGTAGTCGGAGGGTGAGCCCGGCGAGGTTTGGTCATGGAAGGCTGGGTAGATGAGCGCTACGGATCCAGTGCTGTACGAGGAGCGTGATGATCTGGCGATCATCACGCTGAATCGTCCGGAGAAGAAGAACGCCCTGACCGACGGTGTGATCCAGGGCATCGCCGACGGCATCGACTCGGCGACAGCGTCGGCTGAAGTAGTAGCGGTGGTCATCCGAGGCTCAGGCGACACGCTGACTGCCGGTTACGACCTCACGGTGGGAACGGCTGTTGGAACCTCGGGGGGTGACGAGCCGGGGTGGTCGACGCCCTACGGAGCGAAGGGGCCCGAACCCCGGGAGGGGGCGTGGGATCCAGTCCGTGACTACCAGTTCATGGGAAACAACGTCCGACGATTCATGAAGGTCTGGGAGTGCCCGAAGCCGGTGATCGGTGAGATCCGTGGGTGGGCGGTGGGCGGTGCTACCGACCTGATTCTGTGCGCCGATCTGCTCTACATGTCGTCGGACGCTCACATCGGGTACGCGCCCAGTCGGATCTTCGGGACGCCGACCACGATGTTGTGGGTTTACCGACTGGGTCTGGAGCACGCCAAACAGTTTCTGCTGACCGGTCGGGCCATCGACGCCGAGACGGCGCACCGGATCGGGCTCGTGTCGCACGTCTGCGACCCCGACGAACTGTCTGACATGGTCGAAGCAGAGGCGCGGCGATTCAGGTACATACCGGCCAACCAATTGGCCCTCAACAAGATGCTCATCAATCAGGCATACGAGAACATGGGCCTACGCACTTCTCAGATGCTGGGCACGTTCTTCGACGGGGTGACACGCCACACAGAGGAGGCCTACCGGTGGGCCGAGTCCTTCGCCGACAAGGGATTCCGTGAGGTGATCCGGGAACGGGACGCCCCATGGGAGGACTACGGCGAGCAACCCGGCTGAGCTTCTTCACGGACCGCCGACAGGACCCGATCGGTCAACTTCCCTCGAATCGAGGACTGCGCTTCTCGGCGAAGGCGGCGATGCCCTCCCGACCATCTGCAGTGCCCATGGCTGCCACGATGGCGGCCGCTTCGATCTCGCCAGCCTCCTCGAGAGGCCGATCGAATCCCTGGTAGATCACCCGCTTTGCATGGCCGAGCGCACCGGCCGCGCCGTCAGCCAGCGATTGGGCCAAGTCGGCGGTGGCGGTGTCGACCTCGTCGTCGGCCACCACCCGGTTGACGAGGCCCCATGCTTCGGCCTCGGTCGCCGAAAGCACCCGGTTGGTGAGAGTCAGGTCGAGGGCTCGTCGGAGACCGATGTGGCGGGCCAGAAAGTAGGTGGAGGTGCCGTCGGGGGTCACCCCGGCACGGGTGTAGGCCATCGTGTACTTGGCCGACTCTCCGCTGACCACCAGATCGAAGGCGGAGGCCAGGGACAGGCCGGCGCCACCAGCGGCTCCCCGGACTCCGGCCACGTAGGGCTTGGGAGTGCGGTTCATCCGGTAGATGCCGCCGTGGTAGTCGGTGAGCATGTCGCCGGCTAGGTGGGGGAGGCCGTCGCCTGCGGCGTGGAAGAGCTTCAGGTCGCCGCCAGCGCAGAAGACCTTCCCCTCAGCGGTCACGGACACAGCTCGAACGGCGTCGTCGAGTTGAACCTCGAGGGTGACGGCCCGGAGGTCGCGGGAAAATGCCGGGCTGACTGCGTTGGCGCCATCGGGATTGGTGAACCGGACATGGGCGACGCCATCGCACACCTCGTAGGACATCGTGGTCAGGTCCATGGCAGGTCTTCCTTGTTCGGGAGGCAGTTGCCGAGGCGGTTCTCAGGCGGCGCCGAAAGCCTCGCGAACTCCGGAGTCCTCGAACTCATCGGGGATCGTTACCGATGCGGCATAGAAGTACGTCGCCGCAAGGAACTCTGCGCCCAGTGCGACGGAAGCGACGACGACTACCTCGCCGCCGCTGAACCTGTCCGAAGGGTCGGCGGCTGACTAGGCGAGGGTGGCGAGGATCTCTGCCAGATCGTCGACGGTGGTTCGCGGGTTGACGATGCAGAACCTCATGGCAGGTTCACCGTCGAAGGTTGTCGCGGTGAGCATTGCGGTCCCATCGGCCAAGAGGCGGTCACACCACTCCTGGTAGTCGTCTGCCGACCAGCCGATCCGTCGGAAAGCCACTACCGAAAGTTCCGGTTCGACGATCAGTTCGAGGTGGTCGGCGGCAACCACCAGGTCTCGACCGGCCCGGGCCACGGCCAGCGTGTGCTCGACGGCGTCCCGGTAGGCGTCGGTTCCGTGCACGGCCAGCGAGAACCAGAAAGGTACGCCCCGGGCGCGTCTGGTCAGCACGTGGGCGTGGTCGCACGGGTTGTAGACGTTCTCATCGATGATCGGCTCGAGGTACCCGGCGTGCTGGGTGTGGGCGATGCGCGCCGCTGCCGGATCCCGGTAGACGAGCGCCGCGCAGTCGAACGGAGAGAACAACCACTTGTGCGGGTCGACGACCAGCGAGTCGCAGCGCTCGATGCCTTCGTAGCGGTGACGGACTGACGGCGCGACCAGTCCGGCACCTCCGTATGCGCCGTCCACGTGTAGCCAGAGGTTGGCGGCGTTGCATGTGTCGGCGATGGAAGCCAGATCGTCGACCACGCCGATGTTTGTGGTGCCCGCGGTGGCCACGACGGCGAACACTTCGGTTCCGTCGGGTCGGTTGTCGATGGCCGTGGCGACGGCAGGCCCGGTAAGCCGCAGTTCTTGGTCAAGGGCGGCCGGGAGCACATCGACGTCCATGACCCGGGCGGCCGAGGCGACCGACGAATGGGTACTAGCGGCGCACACAGCGGCCCATCGGGTGGGTTGTGGCCGCCCCGCGGTATCGCGTGATCGGCGAGCGGCATCTCGTGCGGTAACCAGTGCCGAGAGGTTTGCCATGGTGCCGCCAGTGACGAAGCAGCCGTTCGCGCCGTCGGGCAGGCCAGCGATGTCGGCGATCCAACGCATGGCCTCGTTCTCGGCATGGATCATCCCGGCGCCATCCAGCCAGGTCGAACCGCACTGGGCTGACGGTCCCACCACCATGTCGAATGCGTTGGCGGCCGTAGTCGGGGCGTGTGGAACAAAGGCGAGATAGCGGGGGTGGTCGCAGGCGATGCTCGCTGGGGCGAGGTGCTCGGTATAGATCCTCAGGGCCTCGTCGGCTCCCAAACCACCGGCGGTGATGGTTGGACCGACTGCCTCGGCCAGTTCGGCGGAGGAAGGGGCAGGCGCCAAGGGGGGCTGCTCACCCATTCGCGCGGTGACGTGGTCGATGACCGATCGGACCATCGCCCGATTTTCGGCGTCGAGACCGTGGAGTTCCATCGGCCGGAGGCTAGATCCGCCGCTCGGCTTTAGCCCGTTCAGGGGAAGCCGAGGATGGGCAAGCGAGCCAGGCTGACGAGCCAGAGGTCGCTTCGGGGTGTCGCCGCGGTGGATTCCGTGGCGGAGTGTCGCGGGAGAGGCCGCATTGGTGGCAGACCGCGCCCGGTTGACCAGTTAGGTGACGCATGCATGGCATGCCTAGGTGACGTTTCCCATGACCCGACGATGCCAACCGCCGTTCAGTGGTCGACGGCTACCTCGGTTCAGGACGGTCGGAGTTCGTGGTGGCCACCATCCACGGTTAGTCCGACCGAAGTAGAGCCCGCGGACACGTCGACGAGAAGCGTCGTGCCGTCTGGGACGACCAGCGTCCAGGCCCCATCCGAAGGCAGGCCCGTGACGGTCATCGGCGTCTTCCGTCCGGCCAGCGAGGTGTTGCGGGACCGGGCTGCAAGATGCAGCACCATCCCGTCCCAATAGGCCTCGCTGAGTGCAACGTCCGGGAAATCCACATCGGACACCGTCGGCTCGTCGAACCGTCCATCGGGAGGCTCAACGAAGATCCGGCTCCACGCCCCCGGGGTGCAGGCTCGGCCGGCCATCACCCGGGCGTTGAGCTGCCCCCGTGGGTGCGGCTCGCCGAGTCCGAAGTCGTAGGTGTACTCGCCGAGGTCGTCGTCGCTACTCGGCTCGTGGATCCCATCAACGATCTCCCAGATCCGCTGTTTCACAAGGCCGTCGTCGAACTCAGAGGTCTGCATGGTCAGCAGAGAGGCGAAGCCGGGGTCGGCCAGCATCCCGGGAGCCTCAGGGGTGGGTGGGTCGTCGCCGTCGAGTCCGGTGAGCATCACGGCAAGGTCCCAAGCCGAGCGGGCCACATCGGGCCTCTGCGGCGCCAGGTACCAGATGGGTGCCAGAAGGCCCATTGGGCTGGACACGTGCTCGTCGACCACTGGGTCGTAGTAGAGGTCCATGGCTACAGCCCGGCCTTCCTGCCAGGTGATGTAGTTCTCAACTGCGTGGTCCCACCACGGGTCGAACACCGAGTGGTGCTTGGTGCCGAACAGGTTGTCGTGCAGCCTCAGACCGAGGCCGGCGCCGCTCAGTCAATAGGGCCAGATTTTGGTGTTTTCGCAGTGAACGCCGATGGGCCGGTCGCGCCACTGGTCGGCTAGATGGGCGGCGATGCTGGAGTGGGTCCAGGTGAAGGTGTGTTCTCCATCCCGGATCATCTCGAACGGTCGGTTCCAGCGGTCGTCACCGGTGACGTGTCGGTGCAGGCCGAGTAGCAGGCCAAAGAAGCCCTTGAAGAACAGCATCCCGTCGGCGGCTATGGGGTCCATCTGGATGCCGTAGGGGGCGATGCCGTTGGCGGTCCAGCCGGGCACGTCGTAGTCGCCCCAAAGCTCCGCGGGGATGAGAGCCCGCCAATTGTCGGGATACGAGTCGCGGTCGGGGTCGGGGCCGAACTGGGTTAGCCAGTCCGACGCCGCCCACCACCCGGTGTGGCGCTCAACGAGTTCGTTGAGGATCCGGGCGTAGGGCTCCCTCCAAGCGGGCGTGCGATCGGCCATCAGCGCCACCGAGTAGGCGGAGTCGACCAGATCGAACCGGTGCCAGGACAACATCGGCTCCCCGGTTCGGTCGTCCCAGTGCGGGTGTGGCTGGCCTTGGCGACTCCAGTCGTCGGGGGTGGTGGCCTTGCGGTGCAGGTACCGCAGCCAGCCCAGCAACTGGTCATCCAAGGGGGTGGGGGAGTCGTGGCTGCTGCTCATTCGGGGTCCTCATCGAAGATGAGACTGCAACACGTCAGGGCGCCTTCGGCTTTGGCCAACTCTGAGGCGTCGACGAGGTGGACATCGAGGCCGGCGTCGGCGAGGCGTTCGGCAGTACGGGGGAAGGCCGCAGCGGCGAGCACCGAATCGCCGATCCGCACGACGTTGGCGGCTCCGGGCTCAGACGGATCGACGGCAACGCAACGATGGTCGGTGAACTGGTCGACGTCGACCCAGTCTGGGTTGGCCACCAGAAGGCCGTCGCCGGCGGCGGTAGCGCTCGATTTGAGATGGAGGCAGCCGGTGACCTCGATGGGGTGGACCCGGTAGCCGTGGTCGGTCACGGCGCGTCGGAACTGGTCGATGGCGTGACGGTTACTACGGGTGGTCAGGCCGATCCACACGTCACGACCCGACACGAGTACGTCGCCACCATCGACTGCACCCGGCGCTTCAATGGCCACCACGTCGCGGTAGGGGCTCAGCGCTCTTTCGATGGAGGGGCGTTCGCCACGACGTGACTCGGCACCAGGCCGGGTGAGGACAGCCACCTCGTCGAGGACGACGGCCACGTCCTCGACGAACACCGAGTCGGGAAGGTCGGGCTCGGCTTGGAGCCGTTCGACCCGGCAACCCAGGCGAACCAGAGCTGCCTCGTAGTCGGCGTGCTGGTCCTGGGCGACGTCGAGGTCGATGGGCATGCGCTCGAGGAGGGTCAACTCGCAGGCCGCGATGGCGGGGCTGACCCCCCGGGTGATGGCAACCGGCACCCGGGCGACCGTAGTGCAGTCACCCGGGGTGGCCGGAGTTCAGGACGGCCGCTCAGACGGCCGGTTTCTCAGACTTCAGGATGGGCGGCGAGGTAGCTGATCTGGAGGTCGCCGCGCAGGACCGGGGCCAGTGCGGCCGGTAGCCCGGTCTCCACGCGCCACGCAAAGTAGGCCTCGTGATCGGAACGCTGGTCGAACGTCTCCCAAAGGATGACGTCGTCCGGCGCGTCGGCGTTCGTGTACACCTCGATGGACTGGCAGCCCTGCCAGGCGCGGGTGTCCACCAACGCCTCCTTCAGAACTCCGATCAACTCCGCCCCCTTGCCTTCCTGGCACGGGAACACGACATGGACCTTCTGGGACATGGCATCCGCCTCTCGTCATAGCGGACCCGCCTTTCGACCCCGCCTGTTCCTGAGTCCACCCCGGTGGGGACGGGTAGTCAAGTGGACCTCCGATGCTCGACCCACCAGATGGGTGCGCGGGAGCGTGAACACGTCTCCTGGCACCGTCGCGAGATGGGAGGGGAGCATGACGCAGGCGGTCCCGGCCACCGGGACTTCCTCGCTCTGGCGACGAGTCAGAGTCGGTAGACGCGCTCAGCGGTGCCGGAGAACATGGCGTCCTGTTCGGCGTCAGAGAAGTCGACCACCATCTTCTTGAAGGCGTTGAACAGCACCCGGTACGACAGCGACAGCCGATCGACGGGGAAATTGCTCTCGAACATGCACCGGTCGGGTCCGAAGCACTCGATGGCGTGCAGGAAATACGGCCGATGGGCGGCCACTACCTCATCTGAGGTCGGGGGCCGGTCCGCGTCATGCCAGCCGAACCCGTTGTCGGGCATGGCCAGGCCGCCCAGCTTGGCCATCACGTTCGGGCACCGGGCCAACTCGGCCAGATCGTCCCGCCACGTGGCGAAGACCTCGTCACGGCGCCCCTCGTACGGGCCGACTCCCAGCGGGGTACCGAAGTGGTCGAGCACGACGGTGGTATCGGGGGCAGCCCGGCACAGGTCGGTGAACTCCGGAAGTTGCACGTGGTAGTGCCAACTGTCGTAGGTGAGGCCCCGTTGGCCGAGACGGCGCACCCCGGCCCGGAACGCCTCGTCGGCGGCCAGACCGGTCGGGGCCCGACCGGGAATGAGGAGGGTCTCGGGGTGCTCGGGACAAGAGATGGCGTGTCGGATACCCCGGAACAGACCATGGCCCGCCGCCTCGTGTGCGTCCAGGACCTCGTCGAGCCGCCTGTCGCCCGGTGCGCCGAGTCGCAGGTCGGCATGGGCCACGATCCCGGCGATGCGGGCGTCCGGCCCGGCGGTCGAAGCCTCGGCGATAGTGGCCACGAACTCGGTTTCGCCGACCGGGCGGAGGTGCTCGGGGCCGTCGGTGCGGTACGAGGCATGGCATTCGACGAAAACCGTTTCGGTGACCCGGTGGCCCGATCCGGTGTCGGCCCTCAGGTGATCCAACACGTAGTCGGCGTCGGGAATCTCCCACAGGTGGTGGTGGGGGTCGATGATGCGCCGGCCGGGGTCGACGACCTCCTCCTCGATCTGTCCGTACCACTCGAGTCGGGGCGCCGAGAACCGACTGCGGCTGCTCATGTCGGGCGTCTCCAGAGGGCGGTGGTCAGTCGGCCGGTTCGAGGAAAACGAGCGGGATAACCCGGTCTGTCTTGGCCTGGTAGTCGGCGTAGTTGGTGAAGTCTTCGGTTATGCGCGGCCAGATTCGTTCCCGTTCTTCGTCGGTGGCGATTCGGGCAGTCGTTGGACGTTTCTTGGAGGCCCTGGTAGTCACAGTGACTGCTGGGTTCTCACGGAGGTTCAGGAACCAGTCTGGGTGCCGGTCGTCGCCGCCTCGGGAAGCGACGACCACTCGGACGTCGCCCTCGCCGTAAGGGGTGGTCAGCATCACTGAGCGGGGCTGGCCAGATCTCCGTCCCGTGGTGGTCAACTCGAGGACAGGCATCTTGGCGGCCGTCCATCCGTAGGTTCCAAAACTTGCCTTGAGCAGGGCGCGGTGGACGAGGTTCATGGTCCTGAGACGGCGGTCGCTCGGCATCCCCATGAACCTAGCGTCACCCTGCGGATGCCAGACTGTGGCCCATGCGTCGAGTGGCCGTCGTCCTGTCGTTCCTGCTGGTAGCGGCCGGCGTGGCCGGGTGCGGGAGCGACGATTCCGAACAGGCGTGGCCCGAGGACTACCAGGCGTTGTGGATGGGGATCTGTGAGGCGGTCACCGCCAAGGTGGCCGAAGATCCCGAGGTGTCGCCAACCGACCTGTGCCGGTGCACGCTAGACGGGTTGATGTCGGCGTTTCGGTTGTCCGACTACGAGTCGTGGTCGCAGGAGGTCAAGGACGGAGCAGCGGCCCCCTACGTCACCATGTGCTGGCCCGAGGACTAACGCCCGTCTCTCGTCGTATCCCTAGCCATGGCTGATCAGGGAGAGGAACGAATCCGCGACTAGCGCCAAGAGACACGTGGTGCTCGCCGGTCGCCCCCGCCCTCCTCGAGGGGGGGATGACAAACTCAAACCGTGAGTAGGTGCTCCGGTTTTGTCGCTCTGCTACTGGTGGTCTCGGCGTGTAGCAGTAGTACCGAAAAGACCACTGCAGCGACTGCCACCACGACGATCGTTCCGAGTACGACACAGGTGCCAGCAATGACTACCGCTGTACCGACCAGTACTGCGCTTTCCGCCACCACCTTTCGAGAAGCGACGACCGCTTCCTCAACAACTACATCCACGGTGTCGCCTACGACGACTGTGGCAGTCGCGACGACAGTTGCGGCAACTACCACAACTACCTCAAGAGAGTTCCTTGGTCCTGAGCGACTGTTAGCCAGAGGGCCCTGGGCCGTGGGGGTAAGAACCTTTGAGTTGGATGACAGACCGGTGGAGGTCTGGTACCCAGTTGAGCCAACTGCAGTTGAAGGCCAGTCCCCCGAGATCTTCGACAGCATCAACGTGATCTCCGAGGTTCTCCGACCGCTCATTCCCGGTGATCTTGGTGGTGAGATCGACACAGGCGCGTATCGGGATGCTCCTCCGGCGACCGCTAGCGGGCCGTTTCCAACCGCTGCCTACAGCCATGGCAGTCCCGGTTATCGACAGGCCGCCACATTCATGACCGGCCACCTAGCTAGTCATGGTGTCATCACGATCGCCGTGGAGCATCTAGGTCGAAGCCTGTCCACGCTCTTGACTCCGCTAGCAGGAGCCGACACCCCCGAAGACGACGTGACCGATCTCCTAAACGCTCTCGATCTAGTTGGTAGTGACCTGGGACTCGGTGCAGTCGTGGACACCTCGCGCATGGTGGTTATTGGTCATTCGGCCGGTGCGAGAACTGCGGCTCTGGCCACCGCTGATGATCGGGTAGTCGGCGTTGCTCTCCTTGCAGGCGTCCCACAGGAACTTGCGTCAAACCGACCCGCTTTGGTGGTGGCCTTCGAAAACGATGCGCTGATCGACCCAGCCAGTATCTGGAGTCTCCATCAGTCAATCGACAACTCGGTCTTTGTGAACATTGCCGGGACTGGCCATGCAGCACCGATTGACGCCTGCCCTCTGATTCAGGACCGAGGTGGACTCACTGAATTGCGCGAAGCGCTTGGAGCAGCGGTAGTCCGTGCCGGTGAGGACGGCTGCCTACCCGGGGATACCGACGCCCGAGCAGTCCAAGATCTATTGCGTATCTATATCACGGGCTTTGTCTACGAAGCCCTAGGCCTCTTGTCGGGACCGCTCAACCTGACAGCTGAAACCGCTGACCTTGTAGCGGGTGTCGAACTCCGAGGATTCAATGAATCTCCCGCTGTCCCCCTCGGGGATGGTTGACAGAGGATTCCTGGGTAGGTGGGGCTGTGGCAGGGTGAGCCATGCCGACGGACCCGCTGCCCGACTTCGGAAGCGACCAGCTCCCCGGCGAGTCGTTTCACCGGGCGTGTGCCACCGTGCGCGAGATGGGCCCGGTGGTCGAAGTTCCCTTCCACGGCGGGTCCGCCATGTTCTTGACCCGGAGCGAGGACGTTGTCAGCGCCTTCCGTGACAACGAGCGGTTTCCCGCGGGGGCCCACTATGAGATCGTCATCGAGCCGGTTCAGGGGCGCACCTTCGAAAGCATGGACGGTGAGGAGCACAACCTCTATCGGCAACTGGCCCAGCCGGCATTCCGGTCCCGTGCCATCGACCGCTTCGATGCCGGGGGTCTGGCGGCCGTTGCGAACGAGGTCGTAGACGTCTTCGTTGGGCGCGGCCGCGCCGACCTCATGGCCGAGTTCTGCGCTGTTTTCCCGTTCCGGGTGCTCCGACGCAAGCTGGGCCTCCCTCCGGCCAGCGACGAGAGCCTCCGACGTTGGTCGTTTGACCTGCTGGGCTTCATGCGTGATCCGAAGGCCGCTCG
>JAZADN010000004.1:0-30887 GCA_036123585.1 Actinomycetota bacterium
GGCACAGCAGTCGTTGTCGAAACCACCGTCGTTGCCGGCACAGCAGTCGTTGTCGAAACCACCGTCGTTGCCGGCACAGCAGTCGTTGTCGAAAACGCAGTATCGGCACTACCGCCGCACGCTGCTAGCAGTGCGGCACCCATTGTCACGATCCCGAGCCTTTGCTTCATTGGTGCTTCACCGTTCTTCGGCCTCTGGAGGGCCTTGCGGCCCAAAAAGTATTGCGTCTTGGAAATAGTCCTCGAAATGCGATCGCTCGGTTGGTGGCTTCAGACGACGACATTGACCAACTTCGGTGGTCGGGCGATGACCTTGCGGGGTTCGCCACCGGCGAGAGCAGCGACCACCTTGTCGCTGGCCAGGGCAGCCGCCACGGCCGCCTCCTCTTCGACGTCGGATGGCACCTCAACGCGATCGCGAACCTTGCCGTTGACCTGGACGACCATGGTGATGGTGTCGTCGACCAGCTTCGACGGGTCGGCCTCCGGCCACGGCTCGAGGTGGACGTGGCCACCCCTGCGGACTTCCCACAATTCGGCACACAGGTGTGGGGCGGCAGGCGACATAACCAGCAGTAGGGCGTCGACCGCCGCATCGAGGGTGGCGGCGTGAGGACCGTCGTCGGTCTGGACGTACCGGTACAGGGTGTTGGTGAACTCCATGAACCCGGCGATCGCCGTGTTGTAGGACCACCGGTCGTACTCGTCGGTGATGCGGGCCACCAGACGGTGGGTGGCCCGGTCGACTTCGGCGTCGGCTTCGGTCGGATCGCCGGTGCGGGCGTCGGCTCCCAGATCGGAGCCGGGCACGGCGAGGCGCCATACCCGGTTGAGGAACTTGGCGCATCCGTCGATACCGAAGTCCTCCCAGTCGACGTCCTCCTGCGGGGGCTTGACCTGAAGGTGGGCGAGGCGCAGTGCGTCGGCGCCCTGGTCGTCGAGGATGGCTTCAGGGGCGACCAGGTTGCCCTTCGACTTGGACATCTTCGAGCCGCCAAGGCGGATCATCCCCTGGGTGAAGAGGCGTTGGAATGGCTCACGGAGTTCCTTCGGGGCGACGCCTAGGTCGGCAAGGGCCTTGGTGAAGAACCGGGCGTACATCAGGTGGAGGATGGCGTGTTCGACGCCGCCGATGTACTGATCGACAGGTAGCCAGTGGCGGACCGCTTCGGGCGAGAACGGGACCTCATCGTTCCACAGGTCGGTAAATCGCAGGAAGTACCACGATGAGTCGACGAAGGTGTCCATCGTGTCGGTCTCGCTCCGAGCCGAACCAGAACACGACGGACAGGTCGCCGACAGGAATCCCTCGTGGGTGGTGAGCGGCGAGCGGCCGGTGGGCATGAACTCAACGTCGTCGGGCAGCTCGATGGGCAACTGGTCGGCAGGTAAGGGCTGCTCACCGCATTCATCGCAGTAGATGATGGGGATCGGGCAGCCCCAGTACCGCTGCCGGGAGAGCAGCCAGTCGCGCAGCCGGTAGTTGACTTTGCCGGCTCCGAGGTCGTTCTCAGCGATCCAGTCGATGGCCGCTGCCTTGGCCTCGCCGATCTCGAGACCGTCGAGAAACCCGGAATTGATGGCAGGCCCGTCACCGACATACGCCTCGCCGTCGAAATCGTCGGGAGGCTGGACGGTGCGGATGATGTCGCAGCCGTGGGCCTTGGCGAAGTCCCAGTCTCGCTGGTCCTCACCGGGCACGGCCATGATCGCGCCGGTGCCGTAGGTCATGAGGACGTAGTCAGCGAGGAAGACGGGGATGGGCCGCCCGTTGAACGGGTTGACGACCCGTCCACCGGTGGCGACGCCTCGCTTGTCGAGTGTGCCCTCAGTGGACAGGCGGTCGATCTCGCTGCGGCCGGCCACCGAGGCCCGAAAGTCGTCAACAGCACTCCGCTGGTCGTCGGTGGTGAGTTCGTCGACTCGGGGGTGTTCGGGCGAGATGACGGCGAAGGTCATACCGAACGAGGTGTCGGGCCGGGTGGTGTAGACGGTCAGGGGCTCGACGTCAGTGCGGGCTTCACCACCCGCGTCGGCGATCGGCAGACCGAACTCGGCGCCCTCGGAGCGGCCGATCCAGTGCCGCTGCATGACCTTGACCTTCTCTGGCCAGTCCACCCGGTCCATGTCGTCGAGCAGTTCCTGGGCGTAGGCGGTGATCCGGTAGAACCACTGCTCCATGTCGCGGCGCTCGACAAGATCGCCGGAACGTTCGCATGTGCCGTCGCCCAGCACCTGCTCGTTGGCCAGCACCGTCTGGCAGCCGGGGCACCAGTTGACGGGAGCGCTGTCTCGGTAGACGAGGCCGGCCTCGTAGAACTTCAGGAAGATCCACTGTGTCCAATGGATGTAAGACGGTTCGTGGCTCTTGACGGCCCGTCGCCAGTCGTAGACGGCGCCGATGCGTCGCAGCGACGCCGACAGTGCCTCGATGTTGCGATCGGTGTGGATCCGGGGGTGGGTACCGGTCTTGATGGCAGCGTTTTCGGCGGGAAGGCCGAACGAGTCGAAGCCGATCGGTGAGAGCACCCCGTCACCGCGCATGGTGCGGTAACGAACCAAGAGGTCACCCATGGTGTAGTTACGGACGTGGCCCATGTGCGCCGGACCGCTCGGATATGGGTACATGGACAGCACGTAAAACGGGGGGCGAGGGTCGTCGTTGTCAACGTGGTACGTGCCTTCGTCGTGCCAGCGTTGCTGCCAGCGGGCCTCGATCGCTTGAGGGTCGGAGCGAGTCGGGCCCGCGACGTCAGCAGCGGTGTCGAGAGCGTTCGCTTGGGTGCCGGTGGCGCCCCCCGGAGAGTTGGACATCACCTTGGAGGCTACGAGGCAGGCCGCCGGCATTGGTGGTCTGACCCCACTGCGGCCCGGCCGGGTCACAGGGCACTCCTGCTAGATTGACCGCTCCCTCGGGGCTATAGCTCAGTTGGAAGAGCGCTTCCATGGCATGGAAGAGGTCGAGGGTTCAATTCCCTCTAGCTCCACGTGACACCGCAGGTCAGCGACCTGCGGTGTTCTCGTTTTCGGGGCGACCGGCTCAAGCGTTGCCGAGGATGCGGTCAGGGCGGACGAGGACGGCCACCCGTCCCTCGTCGGCCATGGCACGGTCGTACTCCACGAGGTCTTCGTGGACGCCCCCGGCCGCGTGGAATACGTCCCGGAGCAGCACTCGCAAGCCTTCGGCGTCGATGCCATCCAGCTGGTCCTCCGGCCCGATGAGGTCCGCCGGACCAGCCATCGAGACCCATCGCCAGCCCCGACGCACCGTCACCGTCACCGCCGATCCACGTCGGACATGGGATAGACGCGCCGCCGACCCAACCGAGACGAAGGCCACGCACGACTCTCGGGTCACCGGGTGATCGATCGGTCCGCAGTTCACGACGCTGGACAGCACGGTCCCGTCGGTCCGGACGGTGCTCACTACGGCAAGCCCGGTCTCGGAGGACAAGAACTCTGCTACGTCGCTGAAGGTGGGCATGGCCGGAGTCTCGTTCAAGTGCGGCCCCGGAAGCGACGCAACCTCAGAGAATTGCCGACTACGAACAGCGACGAGAGGGCCATGGCCCCAGCGGCGATCATCGGGTCGAGCACGCCTGCGGCGGCCAGGGGCACAGCGGCCACGTTGTAGGCAAACGCCCAGAACAGGTTTCCGCGGATGGTGGCAAGCGTGTAACGGGACAGGCGGAAGGCATCGGCCACAGCTCGGAGGTCGCCGGCCACGATGGTCAGGTCCGAAGCTTCCATGGCCACAGCCGTGCCGGTGCCCATGGCGATGCCGAGGTCGGCCCGGGCCAGGGCGGGGGCGTCGTTGATCCCGTCACCAACCATGGCCACGACGTGGCCGGCGTCGCGTAGGCGGGCCACTTCGGCATCCTTGCCTTCGGGTAGTACACCGGCCACCACCCGGTCGATCCCCACTTCGTCGGCCACGGTGCGGGCGGTTCGCTCGTCGTCTCCGGTCAGCAGGGTGACGCCCAGACCGAGCGAGCGAAGGGCAGCGACTGCCTCGGCGCTGGTCTCGCGGATCTTGTCCTCTACGGCCAGCACGGCCCGGGCCGTCCCCTCCCAGCCAACGACCATGGCGGTATGTCCCGCATCGATCGCCTGATCGACCGCTTCGGCCAGCCCGTCAGGAAGCTCGTCAAACAGGTCCGGTCGCCCGATCGTCGCCTCCATCCCGCTGACCGACCCCCTGACCCCTTGACCTGGCAGCACCTCAACATCGCGGACTGGTAGTGGCCGATCGACGGCGGCGGCGACCGCGTGGGCAATCGGGTGTTCTGAGCGGGCCTCCAACGAGGCGGCGATACGCAGCGCCCGGTCGGAATCGACCCCGTCGGCGCCAACCACCGATGTCAGCACCATCCGACCTTCCGTGATGGTGCCGGTCTTGTCGAGGACCACATGGTCGATGTGGCGGGTCGACTCCAGTACCTCGCCGCTGCGAATCAGTACCCCGAGTTGGGCGCCTCGGCCGGTCCCGGCGATGACCGCCGTCGGCGTGGCCAGTCCCAGTGCGCATGGACACGCGATGACCAGCACGGCCACCGCTGCAGTCATCGCGTTGGCGGCCGGTTCACCGGCAGCCAGCCAGACGGCCAGAGTGCCGGCGGACACTGCCAATACCGTCGGCACGAATACTGCGGAGATCCGGTCGGCCAGGCGCTGGATGGGCGCGGTGGAGGCCTGTGCTTCGTCGACCAGGCGCATGATCCGGGCCAAGGTCGTCTCGCCACCGACGCGGGTCGCCTCAACGACCAGTGGGCCGTGGCCATTGACAGTGGACCCAGTGACCTCGTCGCCTTCGGTGACGTCGACGGGAACGGGTTCGCCGGTCAGCATCGACTCGTCGACCGTGGATGCCCCCTCGATGATCCTGCCGTCGACGGAAATGTGTTCTCCGGGACGTACCAGAAGTCGGTCGCCGACCCGAACATCGGCGATGGGGACTGTCGTACCGTCGGCGAGGGTGGCGTCGGCGACCGTCAGGCCGGCTAGTGCCCGGATGGCATCGCCGGACCGGTGTCGGACACCTGCCTCCAGCCATCTTCCGAGGAGGATCAGGGTGACGATGACCGCCGCCGTCTCAAAATACACGTGGCGGTCGTCGGCTATCACGAGCGCCCAGGCTGACCAAGCCCAGGCTGCACCCGCGCCGAGGGTGACGAGCGTGTCCATGGTCGTGGTGCGTTGGCGGAAGTTGCGAAGCGTGGCCCGATGGAAGGCCAGCCCGCACCCCCACACCACTGGCGTGGCCAACACTCCGACCAGCCACTCCCATCCGTCGAACCGCAGGCTGGGGACCATCGAAAATAGGAAAACGGGAATGGTAAGAGCCACCGCAGCCACGAGCGTCTGGGTCGAAGAATCCCGGTTTGAGGGCCTTGGGACGCTTCCGAGCGACGCCACAGCGGCCGTCGCCTTAGGGACCCGGTAGCCCAGTTCGGTCACGGTCCGGCGAAGGGCCTCGAGGTCGACCTCAGCCGGGTCGTAGATCACCGTGGCCCTCTCGGTTACCAGGTTCACGGCGGCCGAGTCGACACCCGGCAGGTTCGATAGGCCTCGGCCCACGCGAGCGCTGCACGCCCCGCAGGTCATGCCCTCGACGGGGAGGACAACAGTCTCGGACATCGCGGATAGGATACCCCCACCCCCTATGGTCGGCTATTCCTCCACCAAGGACGACGTCCTCCTACGGCTCCGCCGTATCGAGGGCCAGGTCCGCGGCCTTCAACGCATGGTCGACGAGGACACCTGGTGTACCGACGTCCTCACCCAGATCTCCTCGGTCACCAAGGCTCTGCAGGGCGTCGGGATCGGCCTGCTCGACGACCACATCCGCCACTGTGTCCGCGACGCCGTCCATCAGGACGGCGACGAGGGCGACGAGCGGATCGAGGAGGTCGTCACCGCCATCCGTCGCCTGCTGCGCAGCTGACCGTCACTCCGGGCCGGAGACAGCGCCGCCCGAAGACCTACCCTTCCGGCGCGTGACAGAGCTCGACCGGACCTCCCCGCACCCCGGCTACTGGCCGTCAACATGGCCAGTCGAGTGCGGCGGCAACCGCCGGCAGAAAGCCGCCGCTGGCCGGGTCGATGCGGCGTCGGGCACCGCCACGGTGACCTCGGTCCGCAACGGACGATGGAACGTCATGGCCGTCCAACGCGACCCCGGCCAGTGGTACGTGGGCGGCACCATGGCCGCCTTCAACGGACCACCACCGTTCGGCTGGGTGAAGCGCATCGACCTCGGGACCCTCGAGGCCCTTGCCGCCTCGCCGGACCTGCCGTGCGGAGAGCACGTTTGGTGCGGGGCAATCCTCGCCCACGCCGACGGCTCGATCTTGTCGGTCAACGGGTCGTACCTCCACCGCCTCGATCCCGACGACCTGTCGGTCCTGGCCGAGCGGAGACTTCCCGTCGACCGCAGCCACAACGGCCTACTGGTTCTCAGCGACGGCTCGCTGGTCACCAAGGACCTCCGCCTAGAGGGTCAGGGCGGCACCACCATCACCCGCATCGCCCCCGGCACCCTCGAGGTGATGGGCGAACCGCTCGTCCTGCCTGAAGGTTCGATGGGTCGCATCGCGGCGGACCTAGGACCCGACAGCACCGAGCACGTGTACGTCCCGGGCACCGAGCATCTGTGGCGCCTCTTGCTCGACGGCGACCGGTTGGTGGTCGACGACTCCTGGCGGCCTCGGTACCGGACCGGCGGCGACGACCACGGCCTGTCATGGGACGCCTGTCTTTCCGGTGGGTACTGCTGGGTCATGGACTGCGGCGACGTCGAGTCGGTACGGGCCATCCATGGCGTCGAGCCGAACGGCCGGTGGGATCAGCCTCCCGATCTCTCGTGGCGACTGCCCGCCCCATGGCGTGGACCACAGCGCCTATTGCGGATCTCCCTAGACGACGCCAGCGACGTTCGGTCCGTGGCACCTTTCGGCACCCCGGGTGGCGGAATCATTGCACCGCCAGTCCATGTCCCCAGGACCGAGGACTCTTCCGGCCTGGCCGTCGCGTGGGACTCGATCAACGGCGGTCTGGCCGCTGTGGACGACGTCACCCTCGAGCCTCTCTGGCACCTCAATGTTCGGCCCAGCATGCAGCCGGTGGTGTACCCCGAGTCCGGCGAGTTAGTCATCAACGACTTCACACCGGCCGGCACCGACGACCTCGTAGTAGTCGACGTGGCCACTGGAGAGCTCCTCGACCGGGTGGACACGGGGTCGCGGATCGCCAACGGCATGTTCCTCTCTGCCGGCGACAACCGGGACGTCCTCTACTGCACCACCCTTACCCTCGCCCGAGTTGTCTGGGCCTGACCGGCCAGTACGACCACATCATGTGGCCGACTACCGATCCGTTCTTGCTCTAGTTCGCCATACGTGCGGATAGGAAGATGAATCCCACCTGAATCTGTCCCGCCTCCTCCCATCTTGTCGTCAGGGAAGTGCACGCCTGACACCTCCTCAGCTGCACCTTCGACGACCTCCCGGTGGCTCTCCACGCAGAGAGACCCGAACGAGTCGACGGCGGCGGAAACCAGCAAGTGTCACTGGAGCCAGTAGTCATCGTTTCCACAGGCTTGCAAGGATCTGCAGCGAAAGAACTTCTTCCTGCTGATGGCAACCGTTAGGACACCCTGTGACATGCCGCCGGGTATGGACCACTAGGCTCTGCAGTCGGTCGGGAGACCGAAGTCCGGTGTGAACCCGGCACTGTCCCGCAACGGTGATGGCGCAGTTTTCCGAGAACCCTCGGATGGCTGGACCGAGTCCGAACCAGCTCCCGTCCAATCGAGCCAGAGACCCTCGAGGCAAGGGATTCGGTTCGGCCGACAGACGGCGGACGGCCTGTCGATCGAGCGATCGCCCTCGACGACAGGAGAGAACCCACAGATGCACCGTCCCACCCCCAGGATCTGGTCAGCAACTTTCGTGGTCGCCCTCCTCGCGGTGACCACTCTCGTGAGCTGCGGCGGGGCCGACTCGTCGGTCGCCATGTCCGGCACACCGACAGTCCAGGACGCTGACCAGGCGCCCGTCCGTCCCGTCGACGCCCCGACGCGCATCGTCTCGATGTCGCCGTCCATCACCGAGATGCTGTTCGCCATCGGCGCCGGCGACCAGATCGTGGCCGTCGACTCCTACTCCTACTTCCCAGAGGGAGCTCCCGTCACCGACCTCAGCGGCCTTGAGCCCAACATCGAGGCCATCCTCGGCTACGACCCCGACCTGGTTCTCATCTCCTACGACCCGGGCGACGTGGTCGCCGGACTCGAAACCGCCGGGGTCGCGGCCCTCGCCCTGCCCGCCGCAGCAATAGTCGCAGACACCTACGCCCAGATCGAGAAGCTCGGCGAGGTCACCGGCAACGGCGTCGTCGCCGCTCAGGTCGTCGTCGAAATGCGAGCCGAGATGGACCTGCTGGCCACTCGGGCCGAAACCGCCGGCGCTCATGGCCTGAGCTACTACCACGAGCTCGACGACACCCTGTTCAGTGCCACCTCGTCAACATTCATTGGCGAGATCTACGCCATGGCCGGCCTGGTCAACGTGGCCGACGCAGCCGACTCTGACGGATCCGCCTACGGCTACCCGCAGTTGTCGGCGGAGTTCCTCGTTGACGCTGGCCCGGACCTCATCTTCCTGGCTGACGTGGAATGCTGCGCCCAGACCGCCGACGTGGTGTCCGCCCGACCCGGCTGGGAGACCATCCCGGCAGTCGTCAACGGCAACATCATCGAGCTCCCGGCCGATGTGCATTCCCGCTGGGGCCCTCGCATCGTCGACTTCCTTCAGGTCGTCGTCACTGCCGTCAGCGCCGACTGAGACTCGGCGAAGCAACCGAAAACGAAGTCGTCCACCGTGTCTGGCCAACAAACACCGCCCCCGCAGGCGGCGCGTCTCGGGGGACGCTGGCTGGCCGCGGGCCTCGCCGCGGCTGGAATCGCCCTCGTGGTCGGAGTGTCCGTGGGCCCGGTCTGGATCCCGCCAGGACGGGTCGCCCTTGAACTACTCGACCATCTCCCCCTGTTCGCCGTCGACTCCGGCCTGACCGAAAGCCAACAAGCCATCGTTTGGGACCTCCGGGCCCCCAGGGTGGTGCTCGGCCTTCTCGTCGGGTCGATGCTGGCCGGATCGGGCGCGGCCTATCAGGGGGTGTTCCGCAACCCGCTGGCCGACCCCTATCTGCTGGGTATCGCCGCCGGCGCCGGCCTCGGCGCCACGCTGGCCATCGTGTCGGGCCTCGGCGATGGCCTCGGCCTCATCGACCCCGTCCCGCTGGCCGCCTTCGTTGGCGCTCTCGTGGCGGTCACCGCTGCGGGCACGCTCAGCATCCGTCGGGGCGTTGCAATGCCGCCGACCACGCTGATCCTCGGTGGGGTGGCCGTGGCCAGCTTCTTCACCGCCCTGCAGACCTTCGTCCAGCAGCGTCACGCCGAGACGCTGCCCCAGGTATTCGCCTGGATCCTCGGCCGGCTGTCCACCGCCGGCTGGGACGAGGTCCTACTCCTACTCCCCTACTCTCTGGTATGCGGAGGCGGAATGATGCTGGCCGCCGGCGCGCTCGACGTGCTGGCCGTCGGGGATGACGAGGCCTCCACTCTCGGACTCCGCCCCCGCACTGTCCGCCGCCTCGTCCTCTTGGTCGCCTCGCTCGGCGCGGCTGCCGCCGTTGCAGTCAGCGGCCTCATCGGCTTCGTCGGCCTGATCGTGCCCCATGCCGTCCGGCTGGTGGCCGGAGTGTCGCATCGGCGAGTCATCCCCCTGTCGCTGCTGTTCGGCGCGGCGTTTCTGACCCTGGCCGACGTGGTCGCCCGGACCGTTCGGTCACCGGCTGAGATGCCCATCGGGGTCATCACCGCGTTCATTGGCGCCCCGTTCTTCCTGTCCATCCTCCGTCGGCAGGGGGCCGCGTGAACGCCGCCGCGGCAGCTGCCCGCCCCGCCCCGACAGGCCCCGCCGAGGTGGCCTTCGATTCTGTCACCGTCGAGTTGGGCGGCCACAAGGTCGTAGTCGACGTCACCCTGCAGGTACCCGGCGGTGGCTGGCTTTCCATCATCGGCCCCAACGGAGCCGGTAAGACGACCCTCATCCGCGCCCTTTCCGGAGCCGTCCGCCACACAGGAGGCATCCGCATCGGCGATATCGACGCCTCGTCCATCCACCACCGCGAACGGGCCCGCTGCCTTGCCGTAGTCCCTCAACATCCACTGGTGCCCATCGGAATGTCGACCTTCGACTACGCGCTGCTGGGCCGAACCCCCCATCAGGGCCTCCGGTTCTCGCCATCCCGTCACGACCGCGACGTCACCGCCGAAGTCCTCCATCGCCTCGACCTCGACGGATTCGCCGACCGCCGCGTCGAGACACTGTCCGGAGGCGAACGCCAACGGGTCGTTCTAGCCAGGGCCCTCGCCCAGGACACCCCGGTGCTGGTCCTCGACGAACCCACCTCGTTTCTCGATGTCGGTCATCAGCTTGAGGTCCTCGAGTTGATCGCCTCACTACGTGCCGACCGGGACCTGACCGTAGTAACCACCCTCCACGACCTCTCGGTGGCCGGCCAGTTTGCCGATCAGGTCGCCGTGCTAGCCGATGGTCGCCTCGTTGCCGACGGGCCGCCGGCCGCCACCCTTACCCCGGCGCTCATCGCCTGTCACTGGGGCGTGGAAGCCGAGACCGCGGTCGACGATAAGGGAGGCGTCACCGTCACCGTCCGCCGACGGCGGACCGACCCATCCCGTGCTCAGGCAAAGGAGACGCCATGAGCGACGAGAACAAAGTCGACGCCCTGACCGAAGATCCGCGACCCAGCGGCCTCCGACGTGCCGAGTCGCTAGTCCTGGTCAATACGGGCCACGGCAAGGGCAAGTCCAGCGCGGCGTTCGGCGTGGTGCTCCGGTCCGTGGCCTGTGACTGGCCGGTAGCCGTCGTCCAGTTCGTCAAGTCCGGTGCCTGGCAGACCGGCGAAGAGAAGGTGGCCCGTCGACTCGGCGTCGACTGGTGGACGCTCGGCGAAGGCTTCTCTTGGGACAGTGAGGACTTGGAGGAGGACCAAGCCACTGCGGTAGAAGCCTGGCGACACACCCGGTACCTGTTGGAGGCCGGCGACCACCGGCTCGTCGTTCTCGATGAGGTGACATACCCGGTCAACTGGGGCTGGATCGACGCCGGAGAGGTGGCCGAGGCCATCCGCTCCCGCTCACCGAAGGTGAATGTGGTTGTCACCGGCCGCGATGCCCCCGAACCGCTGCTGGCCGTAGCCGACACCGTGACTGAGATGCAGAGCGTGAAGCACGCCTATGGGTCGGGCCTCCGGGCACTCAGGGGGATCGACTACTGACGTGAGCCGGGACGGCACACCGTCGACAGAATTGTCAACCGTCAGCGTCCTCCCGCCAGGGAACGCTCTGACAGTCGGACCAGAGCCGCTCCAGGTCGTAGAAGCCTCGGGACTCCTCGTCGAGCACGTGGACGACAAAGCCTCCGAAGTCCATGAGGACCCACCGGTGGTCGTCATTCCCCTCGATCCGGACCGGCTTGGGTCCGTCGAGGATCGTCAACTGCTCCTCCACCTCATCCACGATGGCCCGGACCTGACGGGTGGTGCCGCCGCTGGTCACCACGAAGTAATCGGTGATCGATAGAACGTCGCCCACGTCGATCACCACCGTCTCCCGCCCCAACTTGTCGTCGGCTGCACGGGCCGCGGCCCGCGCCCACTCAACCAGCGGCATCTCAGCCGGACCTCGCACGTCGCCCATCGTCACCCTCCGGGCATGAAGTCCGAACCGATCACCACCGTCAGATCGGTGACCGGACTGAGTAGTTCCTCGAACAGCACGCCGCCACCGATGGCCGCCGCGAGGTCCTCCGCTGCCGCCAAATGCGTCGGGTCTCGGTACAGCACCCGCGTCTGAATGGCGCCCTCGGTTCGGTAGTTGCCCACCACCACCAGCTCCACACCGGCTCGCAGAACCGCCTCGCGGGCTGCCACGTCTGTCGAGTGATCACCAGTGCCGTTCAGGAGGCGCACCGTGGGCCGCAAGCCCGGTGCACGGGGAATAGGGACCGGGAACATGGCCACCACCAGGTCGGCAAGACGCTCCCGATCGATGGTCGGCGCGTCCGCAGCCCCCATCCACGGGCCCACCGGCACCCTGACCCGGCCGCCGGCCACGGTGGCCAACAGGTGCACCACGTCTAGGTCCAGTGCCGGAAGGTTGGTCGTTGGGTCTCCGGAGCCCACCGACTCGATCCACGCCTGCCACCAGTCCCGTTGGCGGTCCACGCGGTCGGCTCCGCCCACCACTCCGGCGTGGGCGAAGAAGTCGACGACGCCCGATGCCGGGATCGGCGTAGGCCCGGCAGCGAAGCGAACCACCGAGGTCCCATCAGCTGCAGTGGCCACCAGGTCGCCGGGAAGATCCACGACGACGGGAGCTACCGCTCCGGCCAGGCTGTCCCATCGGTCGGGGGTCAGCAGGGTTGCTCCAGTCACCTCGACGTCCAGCATGGTGGCCACCGCCCGTCGGGACTCAGCGAGGCCGTTCGCCCGGTGGTGGTCGGCCACGCTGCACCGGCCGCCATCGCATCCATTAGCCCCCGCTCCGAGGTCTACGGTCGCCTCCACCGGCACCAGAAGGACGGTCCCACCCCTGCCGGCTCGGTCCGAAGCGGCTACCACGGCTATCTGGACGAGCTCGCCGTCGATGTCCTCGGTGGCCACCAACATCGACCAAGTCTGTTCGACGAAGGCCTCGAAGCCGGGAGCCTTCGGATCGGTCACCGCCACCCGGGTCTCGCCCCGACGGCTGTCCAGCACCGTCCCTAGGCCGCTGATCAGCAGGTACGTCGCCCAGCCCACGACCGCCAGGGCAAAGACGGGAAACCCCCACCGCCAAACTGGTGGCAGTAGCTGTCTGGTCACCGCCGAATCCCGTAGAGGCCGTGCTCATGGATCAGGTCCGCCACGCCCGGAGGCACCAACCCGGCGAGGTCGCCACCGGCAGTCGCCGCGGTCCGCAGGTCTTGTCCCGCTATGTCGGGGAAGCTGCCACCCACCACCCGATAGTGCCAGCCGACCGGTGGACGGCCACCTTCATAGCCCGGACGTTCCATGACCACGATCGTCGCGCGCTCTCTTACCTCCTCGGAACGCACCCAGCCTTCAAGGCCGGGAGCCACGTCACTACCCACCAGAACGAAGAGTTCGGCATCGGAATGGTTCGCTGCGTACTCCGCCACAGTGTCAGCCGTGTAAGAGGGGCCGCCCCGCCGGACCTCCAGGTCGTCGACTTCCAGATCTGGCCGGTCGGCCACCGCCGCGCGCACCATGGCCAGGCGAATCCCGACCGGGGAGACCTCTAGGGACGAGCCGGATGCCGACACGTCCACGAGTCCACCTCCACCGGTCTTCTGCCAGGGGTCGTTGGCGACCACTAGGACCATCCGATCCAGGTCAAGGAACCCGCGTGTCGCCTCGGCAGCGGCCAGATGGCCGTAGTGGGGCGGGTCAAAAGTGCCTCCGAAGATCCCGATGCGCGACGGAACGGTCACGTCGCGGGTCGTGGACACGACCCGGATGCTACCGACCAGCCACCTCCACCAATCGTCACGGCGGTTCCGTACAGGGTTGGCAAGGAGGACGCACGACCCTGTCTGACCTGCGAAAACACGCCGGAAAGAGCCGTGACCGGATCATGCATCCCATGCATATGACGCACGTCACCCCTTGGAGGATGGACAACGCACGATCCCTGTGCTTGACTAGTTGCCCAGACGAGGAAGCCGGAAAGACTCAACTAGACGGTCCGGGCCCACGTCCCCTTCCCCTGAAATCCCGGAATCGGCGCGCGTCATGTGACCGCCCGAGAACCACCAGCAAAGCGAGTTGAAAAGCAAATGAGTGATTCTGTCGGCCAGTACCTGAACGAGATCGGCATGGTCCCCCTCCTGAACGCCCAGGAGGAGCGGGAACTGTCCCAGATCATCGAGGCCGGTGCCGCGGCCCGTGAGCGCAAGGAGAACGGCGAGACTGGCCGAGACATCGAGCGGGCCATCCGAGCCGCCGCCCGCGCCAAGGACCGGTTCATCCGCTCCAACCTCCGCCTCGTGGTCAGCGTCGCTCGGCGATACCCGCTGCCCCCCGGCATGGAGCTCTTGGACCTGATCCAGGAGGGCAACCTCGGCCTCGAGCATGCCGTCGACAAGTTCGACTGGCGGAAGGGTTTCAAGTTCTCCACCTACGCCACCTTCTGGATCCGTCAGGCCATTGGCCGGGCGCTGGACCAGAAGGCCAGCCTGGTTCGCCTCCCTGGGGATCGTTCGGCCAGTCTCCGCGCCGCCCTACGGGCCGTCTCCGGAAACGGCGACGAGCTCGATGAGGAGCATGCCCGGCTGCACCGCCTGACCACCCCGACCTCGCTGGACCGCACCATCGGAGACGATGACAGCAACGAGTTGGTCGACCTTCTGCCCGACTCCGCCCCCGGCCCGGAGATGCAGGTCATGGCACTGGCCGAGAACGAGATGGCCACTCGCCTTCTCGACGTTCTGGACAACCGGGCCCGCTACGCCGTGGAGCAGCGGTTCGGCCTCACCGACGGCCGCAAGCGCAGTTACCGTGAAGTCGGCGAGGAGTTGGGAGTGACCGCCGAGGCGGCCCGTCGCCTCGTCAAGCGGGCAGTCACCACCGTCCGGGACCGGGCTACCGAGTTCAGCGACGTAGCCTGACTCCCAGTTTGGGGTGCCAGGCGTTCCCCGATTTACTTCCAGCGCCACCGAAACCCCCACGGTGCTGTGAGGGCGCGCCCGTAGGCTGGTGTCCGTGAACACCGCCACCTCCTCACGATCGTCTATCGACTGGAATCCCCAGTCATGGCGCGATTGCGTTGCCCTCCAACAGCCCCAGTGGCCCGACGAGTCGGCCCACGAAGAGATTCTGGAGCAGCTCTCGTCGCTACCTCCACTGGTGTTCGCCGGCGAGGCTCGCGAACTGACCGAGCGACTGGCTGCGGTGGCGGCCGGCGAAGCATTCCTCCTCCAGGCCGGCGACTGTGCTGAGTCGTTCGACACTTCGGCAGACTCCATCCGCGATCGTCTACGGGTCATCCTCCAGATGGCCGTGGTCCTCACCTACTACACCGGAGTCCCGGTGGTGAAGGTCGGCCGGATAGCCGGCCAATTCGCCAAGCCCCGATCCAGCGACACCGAGATGGTTAACGGCGTCGAACTGCCTTCGTTTCGCGGCCACATCGTCAACGACGTGGGCTTCACCGCCGACGAGCGGGTCGCTGATCCGACCCGCCTACTGACCGCTTACCACCGGGCGGCGGCCACCCTGAACCTCCTCCGGGCCTTCACCAAGGGCGGCTTTGCCTCGCTGTCGCGGGTCCACCAGTGGAACCGCGAGTTCGTGGCCGACAGCCCGGCCGGCCAGCGCTACGAGGCTTTAGCCGACGAGATCGACCGGGCCGTCCAGTTCATGTCGGCCTGCGGCATCAACAGCGACACCCTGACTGATCTCCGTCAGGTCGACTTCTACACCAGCCACGAGTCGTTGCTTCTCGGCTACGAAGAGGCCCTGACCCGTCAAGACTCCCTGACCGGCGAATGGTACGACTGCTCGGCCCACATGCTCTGGATCGGCGAGAGGACCCGTCATCTGGATGGCGCCCACGTCGAGTTCCTTCGCGGCGTCCGCAACCCGCTGGGCTGCAAGATCGGTCCTGCTGCGACCACCCACGAGGTCCTCGGCCTGTGCGAGACCCTCAATCCAGACAGCATCCCCGGCCGACTCACCCTGGTGAGCCGCATGGGCGCCAACAAGGTGGTCGATGGGCTCCCGCCGCTGCTGGCAGCCGTCCACGACGCTGGCCATCCGGTGGTGTGGGTGTGCGACCCGATGCACGGCAACACGTTCACCGCCGACGACGGCCGCAAGACCCGACATTTTGAGGATGTGCTGGCCGAGATGTCCGGCTTCTTCGCCGCCCACCGGTTCGCCGGTACCCACCCCGGCGGCGTCCACCTGGAACTCACCGGCGACGACGTTACCGAGTGCCTTGGTGGCGGCTCGGAGGTGCTGACTGAGGACCTCGGTAGCCGCTACGAGACGATGTGCGACCCCCGCCTCAACGGCAGCCAGAGCCTCGACCTGGCCTTTCGGCTAGCCGAACTGCTCCGTAACGGTGCCCACTGACGGGCGCCGGCCCCCGGACTGGCGCCGCTGGCCAAACCGCCCCGACCGGGCGCCATCGAACGACGGAACTGTTCAGACCAGTTTCTCGACGAACGACTCCAGTTGACGGAGGTTGCGCACCTCGTAGACGCCCTCGCACCAGGTGCCGTACTCGCCAACAATCGAGTCGCCGGTGTCCCAGTAGGCCCGCGGCTCGGGGTTGAGCCAGAAGACCTTACGGGCCCGGTGCTCCAACTCCTTGACGATCCACGACTGCGAGGCGTGATAGTTGTTCCGGGCGTCGCCCAGTATCAAGACCGTCGTCTTGGGTCCGACATCCCTGCCGTACTTCTCCCAGAAGACGCCAAAGGCGTGGCCGTAGTCGGAGTGCCCATCCACCCATACCACGTCGGCCTCGGTGTTCACCCGGTGGACCGCCTCACCAATGTCTTCCACACCCTCGAAGAAGCGGGTCACCTCGTCGAGGCCGTCGATGAACACGAACGACCGGACCTTGGAGAACTGGCTGGAGATCGCATAGACGAGGTGCAGGGTGAACCGGGCGAAAGCAGCCACTGAACCCGAGATGTCGGCCACCACCATGATCTCCGGCTTGGCCGGACGGGGGAACTTGAACTTGGGCTCGGCCGGCACGCCGCCGTAGCTGAGCGAGTGCCGCATGGTGTTGCGGAAGTCCAGTGGCCCCTTACGTCCATGGCGGCGCTTGCGGGCCAGCCGGACGGCCAACTTACGGGTCAGCGGGTAGATGGCCTTGCGGAGGTTGGCCATCTCCTCCCGTGAGGCGTGCATGAAGTCGACGTCCTCGGGCAGTGGTTTGCGCAGCGTCTTGGCCATGGCCTCAACACCGCGGTCGGCTACCAGACGCCGGCGGATCTCCGCCTCTACTTCCTGCTTGAGGCGATCCACCCGGTCGTTGAACTCGTCCCGTTCGAGGCGCTCCTCCAACGGCGTGAGCTCGGACGGGGCTTCCTCGCGGGTGGCGTTCATGAGGCGGTCCAGCACCCCGTCTAGGTCCAGGTTCCGCAGCGTCCGATACAGGTAGTAGGTGCCGCCCACCGGGCGCCCCGGCTCCATCCCGGCGTAGCGCATGACCGCCTGACGGGCCAGGGCCCGGATCATCGCGTCATCGCCCTGCAACAAGGCCTTGAAAAGCATCTCAGCCAGTTGCTCGGGGGTGAGGGCCGACATGCCTCCGCCCCCACCGCCCTGCTGACCACCTTCGCCGGGCATCTGTGGGTTCTGGTCGTCGTCCTCGGCCAACGGCGCCGACGGATCCCCGTCGACGATCTCGTACTCGGGCCCCCGCAGGGAGAAGTAGACCTCGAACACCACCTCAAACGTCCGCCAATGGCTGTGGTTCTTGACCAGCGTGGCTCCCAAGGCGTATTTGAACGCCTCCCGATCCTCGATCGGGATGTGGGTGACCGCCTCCATGGCATCCAGATTCTCGGTCAGGCTGACCGGAAGCCCCGCGTTTCTGAGCTCAAGGATGAAGCCGCTGAGCAGATCAAGGAGCGGCTCGCCTTCGCCATCCGCGGCAGGCGGTATTTCGGTGACGGTCACGTATCGAGTGCCCAGTCGACTGGTCCTGGGTCAGGCCGCCGGCCCGGCCAGTTCCTCCGGGTTGTCGGCGAACTCCTTGACGGCCTTGTCGATGTCGGTTCGGTACTTGAGGAGCACGTTGGCCGTCTCGGTGGCTGTCTCGGCGGTGATCTGGTCTACGCCGAGTAGCACCAAGGTACGGGCCCAGTCCAGGGTCTCAGACACCGACGGGTTCTTCTTGAGATCCAGTTGCCGGATGGACCGCACGATCCGGGCCACCTGGTCGGCCAGGTTGTCATCGATGTCCGGCACCTTGGCCGTGACGATCTCCCGTTCTCGCTCTAGATCTGGATAGTCGATGTAGAGGTACAGGCAGCGGCGCTTCAGGGCCTCGGAGAGCTCCCGGGTACCGTTAGAGGTAAGAAACACCAGTGGCACCTGCGTGGCCTCGACCGTGCCCAGTTCGGGTATCGACACCTGGTACTCGGACAGGATCTCCAGCAGTAGTGCCTCGGTCTCGACCTCGACGCGGTCCACCTCATCGATGAGGAGCACCACGGGGTCGGTGGCCCTTATGGCCTCGAGAAGTGGGCGGGTGAGGAGGAACTCCTCCGAAAAGAGATCGTCCTCCACAGCGCTCCACGAGCCGTCCCCGCCCTCCGCCTGAATTCGAAGCAGTTGCTTCTTGTAGTTCCACTCATAGAGGGCCTTGGACTCGTCGAGACCCTCGTAGCACTGCAGGCGGATCAGTCGGGCGCTGATTATCTCGGCCACGCTCTTGGCCAGTTGCGTCTTGCCGGTACCGGCCGGACCCTCGACCAGAATTGGCTTGCCGAGGCGGTCGGCTAGGTAGACGATTCCGGCAATACCGTCGTCGGCTAGGTAGTTGGCATCGGCCAAGGAGGAGCGCACCCCTGCGAGGTCGGCGAAGCGAGCGTCCATCTCATTCATGGCCGGGAGGCTACCGACCGGTCACTTCCTGTCGGCCATTCGGGGCTGCCAGCCCAGCCGTTTGCAGCCGTCCACCATTTGTGCGACTCGCCGCCCGAGACCGCCGGCGAGATGGCGGGACCGATCAGCCGCGAGTCTGACCGTCGCCGCGGACTACGTACTTCTCGGTCGTCAACTGCTCGAGACCCATTGGCCCGCGGGCGTGCAGCTTCTGGGTGCTGATCCCGATCTCGGCGCCGAAGCCAAACTCCTCGCCGTCCACGAACCGGGTGGAGGCATTGACCAGCACGGCCGCTGCGTCCACTTCGGTGATGAACCGGTCGGCAGCCCCCTCGTCGGCGGTCACGATGGCCTCGCTGTGGCCCGACCCAGTCTCGTTCACATGCCGGATGGCCTCGTCCAGGTCGTCGACGACCCGAACCGAAAGTTTCAGGTCGAGGAACTCGGTGGACCAGTCCTCGTCGGTGGCGACACCGATCGACGGTGCCACTGCCCGCGCCCGGTCGTCGCCGACCAGTTCGACGCCGTCCAGCGCCTCGACTGCCATGGGCAGGAACCTCTCGGCCACCCCTGCGTGGACTACGAGGCTCTCTGCTGAGTTGCAAACTGACGGCCGCTGCGTCTTGGCATTTACGAGGATGTCGGTGGCCATAGCCAGATCAGCGGCCGAGTCGACATACACGTGACAGTTGCCGTCGCCGTCGATCACATAGGGCACAGTGGCATTGTCGAGAATGGACCGAATCAGCGACGGCCCGCCTCGGGGGATCAGGCAGTCCACCAACCCCCTTTGCTGCATGAACTCCACCGCCGACTCTCGGCTGCCGTCCTCCACCAGCACCAGTGCGTCGGCCGGGAGTCCGACGTCAGCTAGTGCGGCCCGGATGCTGAATGCCACCGCGAGGTTCGACGAGAGGGCTCCCGAGGAGCCCCGAAGAAAGGCCACGTTCCCGGACTTCAGGCACAGGCCGAACGCGTCGCTGGTCACATTCGGCCGGTTCTCGTAGATGATGGCCACCACGCCGAGGGGCACACGGACCTTTGACATTCTGAGCCCGTTGGGGCGACTCCACTCAGCGCTCACCGCCCCTACAGGGTCCGGTAGGTCGGCCACTTGTCGCAGCCCGGACGCCATCGCCGACACTCGTCCCTCGTTGAGTCGGAGGCGGTCGACTATGCCTGTTGGGATCCCGTTGGCCTCGGCGCGGGCCACGTCGTCGACATTGGCGGCCAGAATCGTCTCTAAGTCGGACTCCAGGCGGCCTGCGGCCGCCCGCAGGCCGGCGTCCTTGGCTGCCGTGGTGGCCAAGGCGAGCGACGGTGCGGCAGCCCGGGCTCGATGGGCTAGGTCGGGGATGGTCGATTTGGAGGCCTTCGGGGTCTTGCTCACCCGATACAGGCTACCGATGGCCCTTCGGCCCGCCCCGGAGGACGCCCCGGTTGCCGGGACCCCGGGGGCTACCTTGGCCTAATGGACGGCTCCCGGTACGACGGCCCGGTCCAGGAGAGCACAGGACGTGGCTCAGGGGCTGTGGCCGCTGGTATCGCCCTGTCTCGCCTGTCCGGCCTAGCGCGCGAAGTCCTGATGCGCTCGGTACTTGCCCTGGGGCCGGCCGCCGATGCGTTCGCCGCCGCCCTCCGTATTCCCAACCTGCTGCAAAACCTGCTCGGCGAGGGTTCACTGTCGGCGTCGTTCATCCCCGTATACAGCCGCCTGCTCGGTGAGGGACGTCGCGAGGAGGCGGGAAAGGTCGCTGCTGCGGTAGCCGGACTACTCACCGCCGTGGCCGGAGCACTGGTGCTCGTGGCCGTGCTGGCCGCTGAACCACTGGCTGCCCTCCTCGCACCCGGCTTCGAGAGCGCACGGCTTGACCTCACGGTCGATCTGCTGAGGATCACTACCGGAGGTCTGGGCCTCCTAGTGCTATCTGCCTGGTGCCTCGGGGTCCTCAACAGCCACGGCCGGTTCTTCTTGCCCTACGTGGCACCGGTTCTCTGGAATGTTGCTCAGGCCGCCGTACTGGTGGCAGCCCTGGTCGGCGACTGGTCGCCTCGCGACGCGGTCACCGGACTGGCCTGGGGCCTGGTAGCCGGGGGGGCACTCCAGTTCGGTGTCCAGGCTGTCGCCGTCTGGAAACTGGCCCCGGAGATCCGGCCCCTGCTGGGGCGCACCGTCGGACGGGGCGACAAGCGGGTGGCCGATGTGCGTCGCCGCTTCGGGCCAGCCGTGCTGGGCCGAGGCGTGGTCCAACTCTCCGGCTACCTCGACCTGGTCCTAGCGTCGATGCTGGCAACCGGGGCCGTCGCCGGCCTGCTTTCTGCCCAGATGCTCTACAGCCTCCCTGTGGCCCTCTTCGCTACCAGCGTCGCAGCCGCTTCACTGCCCGCCATGTCTCGGGCCTCGGAAATCGCCACGGTGGCCACCACGTCCATGGTCGCCCGGCGACGCACCGCTTTCTTCACATCGTTCGCCACGGTGGCCTATCTGGTGCTTGGCGAGCCCATCGTCGACGCTCTCTTCGGCTGGGGTGCTTTCGATGGCGACGACGGACGAGCCGTGTCTCTCGTGCTGGCCGCCTACGCCCTCGGCCTGCCCGCAGTGGCTTCGTCGAGGATCCACCAGAACACGCTGTACGCCCTCGGCGATCCGGCCGGCCCCGCTCGTCTGGCCGCCCTGCGAGTGACGCTTGGCGCCGCGATCGGACTGGTCGCCATGTTCCCACTCGACCGCCTGACCATCCACGCCGGTGACGTCATCTCTCTCGTCGACGCTGGGTGGTTCGGACCGCTCTCGGCCGGAGTCCGTTCCGGATCCCCCGACCCGCACCTCGGAGCTGTCGGTTTGGCCCTCGGTTCGTCAGTCGCTGCCTGGGTCGAACTAGTTCTGCTGTCACGACGGGTCCGTCGGCGCCTCCCCGCCGTGGACAGGCCATCCACGGTCATGGGGGCGCTGGTCGCACCCGTCACCGCGTCGGTTGCGGTGGCCCTCGTTCTGCGATGGGCCGTCGGGGGTCTTCCGCAGATAGTCGAGGCCGTCGTCGCCGTCGGTGGGGCTGGTCTGGCTTACGTAGTCGTCGCCGTCCGGATCGGCATACCCGAGGCCCGGTCCCTCCTCGCCCGCTTCCGGCACTGACTATCGCCCATCAGGGCAGGACGACCAGGTCGTCGGCGTGGATCGCCTCATGGGCCATCCCGTCGGGGAGGTCGCCGGTGCGCCGCCCCGCGTGGGCCCGCAACAGCGCCGAGTCGTGGCGCACGATCCCCTTGGCGAACACAGTGCCCGACGGATCACAGACTTCGACAGCCGCGCCGGCTTCGTAGGTGCCGTCGACAGCCACCACCCCGGCGGGCAGCAGCGACACCCGACGCTCCTCTAAGGCCCGCCGGGCACCCACGTCGACGGTGATCCGGCCGGCTGACCCGACGGCGAAGGCGATCCATAGGCGTCGGGCGCCGAGACTGGACGCCCGCGGGTGGACGACGGTGCCCACGCCGGGCGTGCCGGCACAGGCGTCGACCATCACCCCTGGCCGGGCTGCATCGGCGATGACGGTCCGCACGCCCGACCAACTGGCGATCTTCGCCGCAGCCAGCTTCGAGGCCATGCCTCCGCTGCCGCGGTCCGTTCCGACCGAACCGGCCACACCCTCGAGTTCGTGGTCGATCTCCACGATTTCCTCGATCAGGGAGGCACCGGCATCGAGGCGCGGATCAGCGGTAAGAAGGCCCGGCGTGTCGGTCAACAGGACCAGTGTGGCGGCGCCCACCAGGTGGGCGACCAAGGCGGCGATCCGATCGTTGTCGCCGAAACGGATCTCGTCGTCGGCGATGGCGTCGTTCTCGTTGACCACCGGAATCACACCCAACTCCAACAGTCGTGTCAGTGTGCCCCTGGCGTGGAGGTACTGGGCCCGCACGAAGAAGTCGAGCGGTGCGAGGAGGACCTGGCCTGCCATCAACCCGTGTCGGCCTAACTCTTCCCGGTACGTGCGGATCAGGCCGCCCTGTCCGACCGCGGAGACGGCCTGGAGTGTGACGGAATCCCGGGGGCGCCGATCCCCGCCTAGACCCAACTCGGGCAGGCCGGCGGCGATGGCTCCCGAGGTCACCACCACCACCCGATGCCCCGAGGCGCGCAGGTCGGCCACGCCGTCGCACAAGCGACCAACCGCGGCGCGGTCGATCGCCCCCTCATCGTCGGTGATCGACGACGTCCCGATTTTCACCACGGCGGTGTCGCCACCATCGCTCGCGGCCATCATTCCTCCTCGTAGGTGAACTCGAGCCGGCCGATGCGGACCAGCTCGCCGTCCCGAACGCCGGCCCGGGTCAGGGCGCGGTCGACCCCCATGCGCCTCAGGCGGTCGTGTAGGTAGTCCAGCGCATCCGGATTGGTCAGGTCATTTAGATTTGCCACCCGGGCCACCCGCCGGTCCAGCACCTCCCAGGCACCGCCCTCGCCCCGCTCCACCACCACGTCCTCGGCCGCCGGACGGTGGACTACCACGGCCGGCCGCTCGGGGGGCGCCTGCCGGACCTCCACGACCACGTCCGCCAACCGGTGGATCAGAGGCTCGAGACCCTCGCCAGTGATAGCCGAGAGGCGGTCCCCGTCGAACTCCACGTCGGCCTGTGCCACGTCTGAACGGGATCCGACCACGAGGCGAGGACGGGCCAGCAGGTCGGGCTGGTAAGCCTCCAGTTCGCCGAGGAGCACCTCCAGTTGTCGACTCGGCGTCTCCAGAGCGGTGGGCGCAAGGTCGAGGAGGACGACGAGCACGCGTGCCCGCTCTACATGACGGAGGAACCGGTGTCCGAGCCCCCGCCCCTCACTGGCCCCTTCAATCAGGCCGGGGATGTCGGCCACCACAAACTCGGTCCGGCCCTCGGGCTGGACCACCCCCAAGTTCGGCTCCAAAGTCGTGAACGGGTAGTCGGCGATCTTCGGACGAGCGGCTGACATGCGCGCAATCAGTGTGCTCTTGCCCACGTTGGGATAGCCGACGAGGGCCACGTCGGCCATAAGGCGCAACTCGAGCCTCAGCCAGCGCTCCTCCCCCTCTTCACCCTGTTCGGCGAAGGCCGGTGCCCGTCGCTTGTTGCTCAGGAACTTGGCGTTACCACGGCCGCCCCGGCCGGCCTCTGCGGCAAGCCAGCGGTCGCCATGCTGGACTAGGTCGGCCAGCACCTCTCCGTCGTACAGGTCGTGGATGGTGGTGCCCTCCGGGACCTTCACCACAACGTCTTCGGAGGCCCGGCCATGGCGCTTGCCCCCCGAACCATGCGTCCCGTTGCCGGCCCGCCGATGGGGATGGTCTCGGAAGGCCAACAGAGAGGCCACGTTGTGGTCGGCTTCCAACCAAACGCTCCCACCGTCTCCGCCGTCGCCACCGTCCGGGCCACCCTTGGGCACGTGGGCTTCGCGGCGGAATGACACAGAGCCCGCTCCGCCATCGCCACCGCGCACGTTCAGGCCGCACTCGTCGACGAATTGGGACATGCGCTCGAGCCTACGGTGGACGTCGTTATGGCAAGTGGGTCTCGAACTGACCTGCTTCCGGATGCCCACCGGAAGGTCGGCCGTAGGGTGTACCGATGGCGCTCGAGGAGACTCACGGGGAAACCGGAGAGGAGAACCTCAGCCACCGGGCCCGTACCTGGGTGTCGACCATGGTCGGACACACCGCGCCGGCGACCGGCTCAGGCCTGCGCACTGCGCACCACGACAGCCATGCCGTCATCGGTCCTATCGCCGACCACTCCAGGGCCCGCCGGGATGCCGGCGAGGAGTTGCCCCCAAACGAGGGCGCCACCCGGGCTGGTGGAGGCGGAAAGCGGGCCGTGGACGAGGAGCCGGATCCGTTCCGGACCTGCTTTGAACGCGATCGTGACCGGATCCTCCATGCCACTGCCTTCCGTCGTCTGGCCGGGAAGACCCAGGTGTTCGTGTTCCCCGAGGACCACCAGAGGTCCCGTCTGACCCACGCCCTGGAGGTGGCCCAGGTTGCCAGAGCCATCGCCACCCGGCTCGGCCTGAACGTTGCACTGGCAGAGGCCATTGCGCTTGGCCACGACTGCGGCCACGGCCCCGGCGGGCATGCCAGCGAGGATGCCCTGTCACCCTACGTAGACGGCGGCTACGACCACGCCCAGTGGGGTGCGGACGTCACCCTCGCGCCCCTCAACCTGTGCGTTGAGACCCTGGACGGCATCCGGAACCACTCGTGGTCCCGCCCCGCCCCGTTCACCCCAGAGGGCGAGGTGGTCAGTTGGGCGGACCGGATCGCCTACGTCTGCCATGACTTCGAGGATGCTGCCCACGCCGGCCTCGTCGATCCAGCCGACCTTCCGGCCCTCGTGGTGGAGCGCTGCGGCACGAGTCGCCGAGAGCAGTTGGCGGCCTTCATCGGCGGGGTCGTTTCTGCCTCGGCGCGGACCGGACGGATCGGCTTGGACGCCGACGGGGCCGACGCTCTCGCCGCCTTTCGGGCGTTCGACTACGAGCAGATCTACCTCCGTCCGGCCGCGGTCGACCAGGCCGGACGGGTGGTCGATTTGCTGCAGGCGCTCGTTGACCACTACCTGGCGCATCCGGAAGACCTCCCCTTCGATGAGGAAGCTCCAGAGGTCACCGGCGCATCCGACACGGCCCACACTGCAGTTCGCTACGTCAGCGGCATGACCGACCGGTTCGCCTGCCGGGCTGGCGTCCGCCTCCTCGGCTGGGACGTCGAACGGCTTCCCACCGGGCTCGACCTCACCTGAATCGACTCGGGTGCCCGAAAACCCCAACGACGCACCGCGAGGGCGGTGCGTCGAGGTCGGCCACCCGGAGGGCGCGTCATCGGGACCGTTCAGTCGGTGATGATGTCCACCAGTTTGCGGCCACCACGACGACCGAACTTCACGGTGCCGTCGGCGGTGGCGAACAAGGTGTCATCGCCCCCCCGACCCACGTTGAAGCCCGGGTGGAACTTGGTGCCCCGCTGCCGGACGATGATGCTGCCGGCGCTCACCCAGCCTCCGTCGTAGACCTTCACGCCGAGCCGCTGTGCGTTGGAGTCCCGGCCGTTGCGGGTCGAACCGCCGCCCTTGGTCTTGGACATGTCGTCAGCCCCTCGTGATTCCAGTGATCTCGATCTCGGCCAAGTGTTGGCGATGGCCCCACCGGCGACGCTGGTTGCTCTTGTTCTTGTAGGTGAAACCCCGAATTTTGGGGCCCCTGGCATCACCGACGACGCGGGCGGACACGCTGGCACCGGAGAGGGCCTCAGGCGTGGCCAGCACGTCATCGCCGTCGACGACCATCACTGGCACCAACTCAACCTCGCTGTCCAGGGCTCCCAGACGTTCCACGAGGACTCGTTGGCCCTCTTCGACCCGGTACTGCTTTCCACCGGTGGCGATCACTGCGTACATAGTCCGTCCAATCTACCGGTGGCCGCCCATGGCACCACCGAACTCCCGGGTGTGACCATGGGCGCACAAGGACCGGGGCCTGGAGCGGCTCCGCCTGCTAGCGACGACCCGCCCGACCCGAGCCAGCCAGCAACTCGTCGTCGAGATTCACGCCACGGCCTCCGCAGTCCTCGCAGGCGTTGGCGAATGACTCCAGCAGGCCCTCGCCGATGCGTTTGCGGGTCATCTCGACCAAGCCCAGTTCGGAGATGTCGAACACCTGCGTCCGGGTCTTGTCGCGAGCCAGGACGTCTCGCAGCGTGGTGGCCACCGCCTCGCGGTTGGCCTTGACCTCCATGTCCACGAAGTCGATGACGATGATGCCCCCGATGTCCCGAAGTCGGAGTTGGCGGGCGATCTCCTCGGCCGCCTCCAGATTGTTGCGGAACACCGTCTCCTCAAGGCTGGAACGACCCACGTTCTTGCCAGTGTTGACATCGATGACGGTCAGAGCCTCGGTGTGCTCGATGATGAGCGATCCTCCCGACGGCAACCAGACCTTGCGGTCCAGCGCCTTTCGGAGCTGCTCGTGCACGTGGTGCCGCTCGAACAACGGCAACGACTCAGTCTCCGCATCGTGGTACGAGATCCGGTCCACCAGCGCCGGGTTGACGCTTTCCACGTAGGTGCGGACCTTCTCGTACATCTCGAAGTCGTCAATGACCACGCCCCGGAAGTCCTTGTTGAACTCCTCCCGGATGAACCGAAACGCCATCTCCGGCTCCCTGTACAGGAGGCTCGGGCCCTGAGACCGTCCGGCCAGTGCCTCGATCTCGTCCCACTGGCCGAGGAGCCGACGGACGTCCCGCTCGATCTCCTCCTTGGTGATGTCTTCTGCCGCCGTGCGCACGATGATCCCGTGCTGCTTGGGCTTGACCCGGTCGAGGATGCTGCGCAATCGCTTGCGCTCCGACTCCGGAAGCCGCTTGGAGATGCCGTAGGTAGAGCTGTTAGGGACAAGGACCACGAACCGGCCCGGCAACGACACCTCCTGGGTCAGGCGAGCCCCCTTGTGGGCGATCGGGTTCTTGGTCACCTGGGCGAGGATCGTCTGCTTGGCTTTGAGCACCTGCTCGATGCGGGGCCGGCCCTTGCCCTCGAAGTCGGCATCCCCGTACTGGACGTCGCCCCGGTAGAGCACCGCGTTCTTGGGTGTCCCAATGTCGACGAAGGCTGCCTCCATGCCGGGCAGTACGTTCTGGACCTTGGCCAGGTACACGTTCCCGTGGATCTCACTGACGTCATCAGCAGGACGCGACAAGTAATGCTCGATGAGTTGGCGTCCCTCCATCACGGCGATCTGGGTCACCCCGTCGCTCACGCTGACGCACATCAGGTAGCGGCCGATTGGCCGGCCCCGACGCTCACGGCCCCGACGGCTCTTGAGGACGTCGGCGTCGAGCTCAAGCGGTGCGTCGTCAGTCACGGCCTCAACCGGCTGGTTGCCGCCATCCCGCTGCCCACCGCCGCCGCGACCACGGCCACCACGGCGCCGACGTCGACGGCGACCCGATCCGGCACCCGAGCCGCCCTGATTCCCGCTCTGATCGCCCGATGGCTGGACGGGCGCCGGTCGACTATCGCCGATCTTCGGCGCCGGTCGACTATCGCCGATCTTCGGCGCTGGTCGACTATCGCCGATCTTCGGCCCGGAGGCCTTCGGAGTGGCCTCAGCCGCTCCCTGCTGTCCGATCCCCTGATCCCGGGGACTCTCTTCGGTGTTCACTCGCGTGTTCCCTTCTCGTCACGCCGACTCCGTGGTCGGCGGGGCAGGGGCGACCGCGACCGTCAACGGTTCCTCGCGGTCGGCTCCCTGCGACATCCACTGGTTCATCCTGCGCACAGACCGGGCCACCAGTGGCGGATCCACCGCCACCAGCAGTTCGGTCGGCCTGAGCGCCCGGGGCTGGGTGCCGAGGTCGGCCAAAAGGCGCACCCCCGACGTCCCCGTCCCGGACTCCGTGTCGACGCGTAGCGATAGCACCTGGGGGCGGAGGTCCTCGACCACCGACTTCCCCTTGCGTTCGCGCTCCACGACGATCTCCTCGCGGGACAGCACGTCAGCCACCCACGCGTCTGCTTCGGCTCGCTCGACGCCGTCGAGTTCAACGCCCCACGTGCACGACACAACCGCCTGCTGCAGTGAGTCGCCCTTGGTGATCGGGGCCATGGCCACGACGCACATGCCTGTGGGCAGGGCGGCAGTCAGGGCCTCGGACAGGTCCTTTGCTGCTGCGCCCGAGGCACCCCAGGCCTCCTCGGCGACATAGCGGTCGTCTACCAACTCCACATCGAGGTACTCGGCATCGGACTCGTGGCCGGTGGAGAGTGCCAGACCGAAAGACAGTTTCGGGCGGGGCGAAAAGCCCTGGCTGTAGGCCACGGAGACCCCGGCCCGACGAAACGCCCGCTCCCAGATCCGAGCGACGTCTCGGTGGCTCACAAAACGGACCTTCCCGACCTTGTTGAAGCGGATTCGGACCCTCACTAGCCCACCCCCGCCGAGACCGGCTTGGAGGAGCCATCCTCCGACCCGTCCCTCGTCATCAGCATGACCGGCACCTCACCACCCGTGCCGAGGTTCTGGCCAGTTCCCTGACTCCCGCCGGCGGGCGGAACCGTCGAGGCCACTACGTGTTCGATTCCGTAGCCGGTACAGGCACCGCAGTCATAGCACGGCGTCCACCGACAGTCCTCGAGGCCCACGGCGTTGAGGGCGTCCCGCCAGTCCTGCCACAGGAAGTCGCGGTGCAGACCGGCCGACAGGTGGTCCCAGGCGAAGGTCTCATCCTCGCTGCGGTGGCGGTAGACCATCTCCTCGAACGACAGTCCGGCAGCCTCCACCGCGCCAGTCCAAAGATCGAGGTCGAAGTGCTCGCTCCACTCTTGGAAGACGCCGCCGCTCCGCCACACGGCTTCCACCACGTCGCACAGGCGTCGGTCGCCGCGGCTCAAGAGGCCCTCGACAGCTGTCGCCCGCGGGTCGTGCCACTTGAGTTGGACACCCCGGTAGCCCTTGGTGTCGCGCTTCAGTTCGTCACGCAGCAGGCCGACCTTGCGCCGTAGCTCGGCCTCGGTGTTCTGTCCGAACCACTGGAAAGGAGTGAATGGCTTGGGTACGAAGCCTCCGACCGACACGGTGACCGACGGGTTGCGCAGGTGGCGGCGCCCCACCTCCACACAACGACGGGCCATCTGCAGAATCCCGAGAGTGTCTTCGTCGGTTTCGGAAGGCAGTCCAGTGAGAAAATACAGCTTCACTCGTCGCCAGCCCTGCGAGTAGGCCGACTCGACCGCCGCGTAGAGGTCCTCCTCGCGGATCAGCTTGTTTATGACCTGACGCATGCGCCAGGTCCCTGCCTCAGGGGCGAACGTGAGTCCCGTCCGACGGGCCTTCTGGATCTCGGCGGCGATACCCACGGTAAAGGCGTCGACTCGAAGGCTGGGTAGTGATACCGACACTTGTCCGCAGGCGTCGTCGGCGACGGTGGAGGCCACCACCTCCTCGATTCCACTGAAGTCAGCAGTGCTGAGAGACGTGAGGGCCACCTCGTCGTAGCCGGTGCGGCGCAGGCCGTCGGACACCATGGTCCGGACCTGTTCGGCGGGACGTTCTCGGACCGGACGAGTAATCATCCCCGCCTGACAGAAACGGCATCCTCGTGTGCAACCTCGGAAGACCTCCACGTTGAGCCGGTCGTGAACCACTTCGGTCAACGGGACTAACTGGTTCTTCGGATACGGCCAGTCAGCCAGGTCGGCCACCGTCCGCTTCTCGACCACGTCCGGCGCCCCAAGCCCGCTGGCGGGACGGATGTCAGCCAGGCGGCGGCCGGCGGCCCCCCCGTCGCAGAAATCCTCGAAGGTCGACTCGTAGAGCGACGGCACGTACACGCCGGGCACGACGGCCAAGAGGCGGTGCAGTTCGGCCCGTGGTCCGCCACCGGACGCCTTCCACGTGGCCAACACCTCGGTGATCTCGGAGACAACCTCCTCGCCGTCGCCGAGCACCGCTGCGTCCACGAAGTCAGCCAGCGGCTCTGGGTTGTAGGCACAGTGCCCCCCGACCAGCACTAGCGGGTCTTCATCGGCCCGCTCCACTGTCCGGACTGGCAATCCGGCTAGGTCCAAGCACTCCAGCACGTTGGTGTAGACGAGCTCGGCCGACAGATTGAAGGCCAGCACATCGAAGTCGCTGGCCGGACGGTGCGTGTCGACCGAGAACAAAGGCAGTCCCTCGCGTCGTAGCACAGCCGCCATGTCAGTCCAGGGCGCATAACCCCGTTCGGCCACGGCGTCGGACCGCTCGTTGAGGATCTCGTAAAGAATCTGGAGACCCTGATTGGGAAGGCCGACCTCGTAGGTGTCCGGGTAGCAGAGGAGCCAGGCCACCGCATCGGGGTGGTGGTCGGGAACGGTCATGCCGTCCTCGCAGCCGATGTAGCGGGCCGGTTTCTGGACCTCACCTAAGACACGTTCGAGTTCGGACCAAAGCGAACTCATGATCGTTCAGCGTACCTGCCTGCTCAGCCTCTCGTGTCGGCGCATGTGGACGCTCTGGACGAGCCCCAGAGCGACAAAGGTGGCCAGCATCGACGATCCGCCGTAACTGACCAGCGGGAATGGGATCCCAGTAATGGGCATGATCCCCGTCGACATCCCCACGCTCTGGAAGACCTGGAAGGCCACCATCGAGAAGGTTCCGGCAGCCAGCAG
>JAZADN010000005.1:0-20223 GCA_036123585.1 Actinomycetota bacterium
TGACCGATCGCCTTTACGTGAGTGGAGACCTGCCCAATTCGCAGGACGGCTTCGATCGGGTGCTCGGTGCCTGGCGGGCCATCGGCATCACCCATGTCGTGGACCTCCGCGGCGAGTGGAACGACGCCGTCGCCGTCGCCGCCGCGGCCCCAAAGATCGACTACCTCCATCTGGGGACCCACGACGACGGCTCGGCACACGGCCAGGAGAAGGAGTGGTTCAGCCAGGGTGTCGATGCCATCACCGAAGCGTTGGCCGACCCAGCCTCCCGGGTGATGGTGCATTGCCACATGGGCGTGAACCGGGCCCCATCCATGGCCTACGCGGTCCTCCTAGACCTGGGCCACGGCATCGAGGAGGGCCTCAAGGCGATTCGGAACGCCCGACCCATCGCCGCCATTGCATATGCCCGTGACGCCATTCGGTGGCGCGCCGACCGAAGGTCGTGGAGCAACGACGAGGAACGCGACGCGGTGTTTCGGGTCGGCACCTGGCTCGAGCAGAACCCGGTCGACCTCGGCTGGATCATCAACAAGATCCGGGTAGCGGAGCGCCACAGCCGACGGGACGAGGACCTCACCCGGGTCGACGACGTCGACTGGGACGCCGAACTGGCTGATCTGCCGACCTCCGAGATCCTGGCCGAGGCGGCCCAGGACCGAGCCCAGAATCAGGCCCGGGAGGCGGTCCGCCAGTGGGCCGAACTGCGGGTCGCCGACCTGGCCGGCTTCGACCAACTGCCCGAGGATGTCCGGCCCGACCCAGACGACCAGATCGGTCAGATCGTGATCGAGGGAATCGCCGACGGTCTGTGCCGACTCCTCGAAGTCGACTACACGGCGTTGGGGGGCACGACGGCCGGACGCCTCAGCGAACAGATCGAGGACTGCCTGGTCCAGGGGGTACACATCGGCTTCGCCGCAATGGCGTCCGACCAGGTCACCGGCGGGGCCATCGATGGTTCAGTCGCCGGGGAGGCGACGTGATGAAGGCCTTCTTCGACGACGGCTACGTGGCGGCCCGACACCAGTTCGACACCACCCGCAAGTCGGCGGTGGTCGCTGAGGCGATCAGGGCCGGTCGGGTACCAGGAGTCGACCTGGTCGAGCCATCCGATCACCTGCCAGCAGCCGAGGCGGCGATCAGCGAAGTCCACGACGCGACCTACGTCAAAGCGTTGCAGACCGGTGAGCCGGACTGGCTGGCTCGCGGAAACGGCTTTCCATGGGACCCGGGCATCTGGACCATGGCCATCCATTCCACCGCTGGCATCCTGGCCGCGGTAGACGAGGCGGTGGCCACCGGCGGTCCGAGCGGCAGCCTGTCGTCGGGGCTCCACCATGCCCGGCGCGACCGTGGCTCAGGCTTCTGCACGGTCAACGGGTTGGCGGTCGCCGTCCACCACGTCTTGGACGGTGAGGCCGCGGGCGTCCTCGGTGGTGCCGGGACGGTGGCCATCCTCGACGTGGACGCGCACTGCGGCGGCGGTACCGAAAGCCTTGTTGGCGCCGATCCCCGGGTCGTCCACCTCGACCTCAGCACCAGTGGCTTCGACGCCTACGAGCCTTCAGGTGCCGGCGTTCTGGAGGTCGTCCGGTCCGACGACGGGGACTACCTCGCCGAACTGGACCGGATGCTCGACCGCCTGCCGGACGAAGCTGGCCTGGTCCTCGTCAACGCCGGCATGGACCCTCACCCAGGCATTTCGTTCGCAACGCTGGCTGAACGCGAGCGCCGAATCGCCGAACGTTGCCGGAGGCGGCCCACGGCGTTCGTCCTCGCGGGGGGCTACACCAGCTCCATGTCCGAGGAACGGCTCGTCGACCTCCACCTGCTCACGGTGGAGGCGATGGCCAACTTCGAACCAGCGGCGTCACGGGCGGGTCGTAATTGCCAAACAGAACGGGTACCTCGTGGGCTGAACGGCCGCCGTTGGACCCGAAGAAGAGACAAGAAGAGAGAAGAGACCAGTAGATGAACCTTTTCCCGAGCGGATCGACCAAGGACGAGGACGTCCGGCAAGTCGCCTACAAGATGGGGGCCGACATCGCCCGCAGTCGGATGGCCACCGAAATGCCGCTGGCAGCCGAGGCGCTGGCAGCAGTCGAGGCGGCCGACATCGTGGTGGTCGAAGGCTGCTACGACCATGTTGAGCAGGTCCTCGGCGCACTGGACGTGCCATACACGGTCGTCCCGCAGGGGCACCTCGCTGAAGCCGCGTTGAACCCCGACCAGCTTTTGGTCGTCAACTGCCCAGGAGAGATGTCCGAAGCCGAGGTTGTCGTCGTCCGCGATTTCGTGGTCGCCGGTGGGACCCTGTTCACCACCGACTGGGCGTTGGGGAACGTGGTGGAGAGGGCCTTTCCGGGCCACGTCGCCTTCAACGGGAAATCGACTGGCGACGACGTGGTCCGCATCGACGTGTTGGAGACCGACAGCCCCTACCTGCAGGGCGTCCTCGATGCCGACGACGATCCCCAGTGGTGGCTGGAAGGCTCGTCGCATCCGATCCGGGTGCTCGACGCCGAGCGCGTCCGGGTCCTCATCCGGTCCGCCGAACTAGGGGAGAAGTACGGGGAGGCTGCCGTCGCCGTGGTGTTCCCCTATGGGAAGGGCGAGGTCTTCCACATGATCTCGCACTACTACCTGCAGCGGACCGAACTCCGGAACGAGCGTCACCGTCGCTCTGCATCCTCTTACGCCGCCGAAAAGGGCGGTGCAATCCGAGAGGATCTCTGGAACCTGGCCGAGGAGGTCTCCTTGGGCGACGTCGAGTCGGCGGCAACATCGTCGCGGATGATGGCCAACATCGTGGCCGACAAGAAGCTCCGGGCGATGGACGACTGACAGGTCACCGACGTCTACGGGCCACGGAGCGGGTGAAGGGAATCGAACCCTCATCATCAGCTTGGAAGGCTGAGGTTCTAGCCGTTGAACTACACCCGCGTGCCCGCCTCAGCGGGATGAGGGTGAACCTACCCGCCCCCCGACTCTGTCGGGCCGACTCGGCTGGTTGGTGGACCGCTGTCGGGCCGAGCCTCGCGGATCCGCTGGGCTAGTGCCTCCACCCTCCGGCCGGCAGACCTCGACATACGGTCTCCATGCCTGCTCGGCGGTTTGACCCGGTCGCTACGCTGCCGCGCATGACAACGCACTCCTCCTTGCCGGGGATCCCCACGGGCGCCCACCTGATCGGCGGCGATTGGAGCAGCCACGCCCCTGGCGGTACAGCGGTAAGCGATAACCCGGCCCGGCCCGACGAGCCGGTCGGAGGGTTCCCCCTGGGTGATGCCTCGACTGCCGCCGATGCCGTGACCGCCGCGGTCGACGCCCAGGCTGCCTGGGCGCGAGCCGGGTTCGGCGCCCGGGCCCGGGTCCTCGAGAAGGCCGCCATGCTCTTCGACGAACGGGCCGACGAACTGGCACTGATCTGCACCTTGGAGGAGGGCAAGACGCTGCCCGAGTCCCGCGGAGAGGCGGTCCTTTCCGCAGAGACCTGCCGCTACCAGGCCGGGCTGGCCAAAACCTCTACGGAACGGATCTTCCCGTCCAACAATCAGGGGGAGACCATCCGCACTGTCCGGGCTCCCCTCGGCGTGGTCGGCATCATCACCCCGTGGAACTTCCCGCTACTGATTCCGGTCTGGAAGCTCGCTCCAGCGCTGGTGGCCGGAAACTCGGTGGTCTGGAAGCCGGCCAGCAACACGCCGCTGACCGCGGTGGCTATCGCCGGGATCTTCACCGACGCTGGCCTGCCGCCAGGGGTCCTCAACCTGATCCTCGGACCGGGGTCGATGGGTGGCGCTCTGGTGGCTGATGACCGGGTCGACGGCGTGACCTTCACGGGTTCGGTCGGCGTCGGCCAGGGGATTCGAGACACCGTCACCGCCCGTAACGGCCGGGTCCAGCTGGAGCTGGGCGGACACAATCCCTGCGTCGTCTTCGGCGACGCCGACCTCGACGTTGCCGTCGCCGGCGTGGTCGGCGGTGCCATGGGGGCCACTGGCCAGAAGTGCACCGCCACTCGCAGGGTCATCGCCGTGGGCGACATCCATGACGAACTGGTCGATCGGCTGGCCACCGCGGTGTCAGCCCTGCGGATCGGCGACGGTCAGGACCCCGAGACGGCGATCGGTCCACTGGTGTCGGCCAGTGCCCGATCCGAGGTGGCCGAGGCCGTCGAGCAGGCGAAGGCCGAAGGCGCAGAGACGGTGGCCGTGGCCGACGGGACGCCGGACGGGCCCTGCTACTTCGCTCCCACCTTGTTCGCCGGCGGGACCGATCTCACCATCACCCGAGAAGAGGTCTTCGGTCCGGTGAGCACCGTACTGAGGGTCGACGACGAGGACGAGGCGTTCGCCCTCGCCAACGACACAGCCTTCGGCCTCTCGGCGTCCGTGTACACCGACGACCCGTGGATCGTGGACCGTGCCGTCCACGAACTGCGGGCCGGTCTCATAAAGGTGAACGGCCCTACGACAGGTTCGGAGATCCACGCACCATTCGGTGGGGAGAAGGATTCGTCGGGACACGCTCCCCGAGAGCAGGGCGACACCGCCCAGGAGTTCTTCACCCGTACCCGGACCGCCTACGTCAAACCAGGACGGCCGAGGTGAGCCCCCACGCGACGGACCTCGGACTACGCAAAGTCGTTGTCCACTCCGAGGAGACCCATCTGGAGGGTGGCCGACTCGCCGACCCACCCCTGACCCTGCACGGCGTGGCCGCGGTGATCGCCAATCCTTGGGCTGGCCATGGCTTCGTCGAGGACCTCCGCCCGGTGATCCTGGATCTGGCGCCGAAACTCGGAGAGGTGCTGGTACCTCGCCTGGTCGACCTGTGTGGCGGAGCCGACGGTGTCGAGGCATACGGCAAGGCGGGAATGGTCGGCACGTCCGGCGAAGTGGAGCACGCCTCGGCGTTCATCCACACGCTGCGCTTCGGCAACGTATTCCGCGAAGCGGTAGGTGGCACCGCCTACCTGTCGTTCACCAACACCCGAGGCGGACCCGGCACGACCCTGTCCATTCCGATGATGCACAAGGTCGATCCCGGTTGGCGTTCCCACTACCTGACGTTGGAGATGCAGGTCCAGGACGCCCCCGCACCTGACGAACTGCTGGTGGCCATCGGTGCCTCGACCGGTGGACGACCCCACCATCGGATCGGCAACCGATACACCGACATGGAGGAGATGGGGCTGGCCGAAGGGTGATCCCCGACGCGACCACCTCCCACGTCCGGATGGACGGTCCGACCGGAGCGGAAGGTGCCGCCCAGACACCAGTCGTTCTCGTCCACGGAGTGGGCCTAGACCTGTCGATGTGGGACCTGATCGTCGACGACCTAGCCGTCGACCGCCTCGTGGTCCGCTACGACCTATGGGGACATGGCGCTACGCCCGACCCACCGGGGGACCGCACGATCAACGACCTCGTCGCACAGTGCCTCTCCGTCCTGGCCGACATCGAGGAGACAACTCGGACCACGCCGGATCTCGTCGGCCTCTCGCTCGGCGCCCTCGTCGCCCTGGCCACCGCCGCCCGCCAGCCCGGTGTAGTGCGCCGCCTAGTGGCTATGAACGCAGTGTTCGAGCGCAGCGAAGCGGACAAGCGAGGTAGCCGGGAACGTCTCGCCCTCACCGAGACCGACGGCCTCGAACCGGTCGCCGCCCTAGCGGTGGATCGGTGGTTTGCCCCCGCCTGGCAGGCCGCCCACCCCGCGCGGGTAGCCGCCGTAAGAACCAGGCTGACCACCACCGACCTGGACGGGTACCTCAAGGCGTACCGTCTGTTCGTCGATGGTGACCCGACGATGCCGGCTGCTGCCGCTCGGATTACTGCCCCGACGCTGGCCGTCACCGGCGAGTTGGACGTCGGTTCTGTGCCCGCTATGAGCCATGCGATCGCATCGGCGATTCCAGACGCCCGATCTCGGGTACTTTCCGGCCTCCGGCATCTCCCACCCATCGAGGCGCCGGACGCCACCATCACCGTCCTCCGGGACTTCCTGGACAGCGGTGCCGCGTAGGGGAGCCAGGGAGGACCACGGGTGATCGACTATCAGCTCTACATAGACGGGGAGTTCTGCGAGGCCTCCGATGGCAACCGCTTCACTTCGGTGAATCCGGCCACCGGCGAGGAGTGGGCTTCGGCACCGGGGGCGACGGCCGACGACGTCGACCGGGCCGTTCGGGCCGCTCGACGAGCTCTGACTGGAGGGGAGTGGTCGACTCTGACAGCGACCCAGCGGGGACGTCTGCTCTACCGGCTCGCCGACCTAGTGGCCGAAGCCGCCCACCACCTGGGCAGCGTGGAAACCACCGACAGCGGCAAACTAGCGGCCGAGACCCGGGCCCAGTCGGCGTACGTGGCCGACTATTACCGGTACTTCGCAGGGCTGGCCGACAAGATCCAGGGCGACACGCTGCCCATCGACAAACCCGACCTCCACGTGTACACGACCCGGGAGCCGGTCGGAGTGGTGGCAGCCATCGTCCCGTGGAACGCTGAGATGTTCCTCACCGCCACCAAGGTCGGACCAGCCTTGGCTGCCGGCAACACCGTGGTCATCAAGGCCTCCGAGGTGGCACCGGCACCGCTGCTGGAGTTCGCCCGGGTGGTTGACGAGGTCGGTTTCCCACCCGGCGTGGTAAACCTCGTCACCGGATTCGGGGAGCCCTGCGGTCGGGCTTTGACCAGCCATCCGCTGGTCGACAAGGTCGCATTCACCGGAGGGGTGGAGACGGCCAGACACGTGGTGGCAAACACGGCGGCCAACCTGGCCCCGGTCACCCTTGAGTTGGGTGGCAAGTCGCCTATCCTGGTTTTCGATGATGCCGACCTCGGCGGGGCGGTCAACGGAGCGGTGGCCGGCAACTTTGGCGCCTCCGGACAGAGTTGCGTGGCCGGGTCTCGGGTGTTCGTCCAGTCGGGCATCCACGACGACTTCGTGTCCGAGGTGATTCGGCGGGCCGAAGGTATCCGCATCGGCGACCCCTTGGACGACGACACGCAGATGGGCCCGCTGGCCACTGAGGCGCAACGCGACCGCTGTGAAGCCGTCGTCGCCGAGTCGGCCGCCCAGGGGGCGACGGTCCACACAGGCGGAGGCCGTCCCGACGGCCTCGACCATGGCTGGTACTACCTGCCGACCGTGCTGGGCTGCCCGGACCAGAGCGTCCGCAGCACACGGGTGGAACTGTTCGGGCCGGTGATGTCGGTGCTGCAGTTCGACACCGAGGCCGATGCGGTATCCATGGCCAACGACACCGAGTTTGGCCTCGGGGCAGGAATCTTCACCAATGACGTGGCACGGGTGCACCGGGTGTCGAAGGCCATCCGGTCGGGGATCGTGTGGGTCAACACGTACCGGGCCATCTCGCCCATCGCCCCCTTCGGCGGCTTCGGACTGAGCGGATCAGGCCGAGAGGCGGGTGTGGACGCGATCGCCGAGTTCACGACCACCAAGACGGTCTGGATCAACACCTCGGCCGAGCCGATGGCCAATCCCTTCACCATTCGCTGACCGGCTCCGGGGGTCCGCCGTGGGCATGCACGAGTACGACGACGTCACGAACGAGTTGGCCTGGTCGGTCTTTCGCTACGCACTCAACCGGATGAAGATGGAGGTCCCGCTGGACGGCCCCCGCACCCATGCGGAGCTCCAAGAGGCGGTAGGCCAGACCATCACCGAGGGCGGGATTGGGGGTGAGGCGGCCCTTGCGGCCTTCGCCGATCATCTGGCGCCGGCCTCCCTGTCTGTCGACCACCCGCGCTTTCTGTCCTTCGTCCCCGGAGCGCCCACCGAGGCGTCCATCCTGTTCGACCTGGTGGTGAGCGCCTCGTCGATGTGCGCCACCTCGTGGCTGGAAGCCGCCGGGGTGGTCTACGCCGAAAACCAGGCCCTGCGCTGGGTGGCCGATCTCGCAGGGCTTCCAGAGGAGGCTGGTGGCTGCTTCGCCTCCGGTGGCACCATGGGCAACCTGTCGGCCCTAGTGGCCGCTCGCGACCACGCCACCCGTCGCCGGTCCGACGGGGGCGAAGGGCGTCCCGAACGCTGGGCCATCGTGGCCTCCAACGGGGCTCACTCGTCGGTCGACTCCGCCGCGCGGGTGCTCGATGTCGACGTGCTACGGGCCAGCACCGATGCCGATCGACGCCTACGGGGTGATGGCGTCCGCGAGGCTCTGGCCGCCCGTCCGCCTGGCACCGAGGCGTTCGCCGTGGTGGGGTCGGCCGGGACAACCAACCTTGGGGTGGTCGATGCCCTCGACGAGGTGGCCGAGGTGGCGGCCGAGGCCGGCGCCTGGTTCCACGTCGATGCGGCATACGGAGGTGCGGCCCTGGCCGTGCCATCGGTCCGACCGGTGTTCGCCGGGATCGAGCGGTGCGACTCGGTGATCATCGACCCCCACAAGTGGCTGTTCGCCCCCTACGACTGCTGCGCCCTGCTGTACCGCGATCCTGAGGCAGCCCGCAGAGCGCACACACAGCACGCCGGCTACCTCGACCCGATCGACCGGGAGGAGGGCTGGAACCCCGTCGACTACGGGCACTTCCTGTCCCGCCGGGCCCGCGGCCTTCCGTTCTGGTTCTCCCTAGCTGTCCATGGGACCCGGGCCTACACCGAGGCGATCGAGCACACCTTGGCGGTCACCCGGGCCGGTCAAGCCCTCGTAGCCAACGCAACGCATCTTGAGCTGGTCATGCCGGCCACCCTGTCGGTGCTGGCCTTTCGGCGCGTGGGGTGGGCGCAGGATGACTACGACCGGTGGTCGCGCAAGTTCATGGATGACGGGACCGGCCTCGTATTACCCACCACCGTGGACGGTGCGCCGGCCCTACGGGTCTGCGTGGTGAACCCCCGCACCACCGTCGACGACCTCGCCCTGGTGGTTGACCGGCTGGCCTGAGAGGGCACCGGCTCGCCGGTGGCCTCCGGCGGGCCACCGGTACACTCCGGCCCCTGTGGAGACCACTCTGGAAACCTTGGACGGCGACCGGGTCAGGCTGACTGTCGCCGTCGACGAGTCCGAGTTCGACATCGCCGTGGACGCCGCCTTCAAGCGCATCGCCAAGGAGGTCCGGATCCCCGGCTTCCGCCCCGGCAAGGCGCCCCGAAAACTTCTGGAGGCCCGCATCGGCGTGGTCGCCGGCCGGCAAGAGGCAATACAGCACGCCCTGCCCGACTACTACGGGCGTGCGCTGGTGGAGAACGAGGTCGATGCCATCGACCAGCCGGAGATCGAGATCACCGGTGGCGCTGAGGAAGGACCTCTGACCTTCGACGCGGTGGTGCCGGTCCGCCCCCGAGCCACGGTGGCCGGACACGGATCGCTGCGGGTCGAGATCGAGGGCCCCGAGGCCCGCGACGAGGACGTCCGGGAGCAGGTGGATGCCCTGCGACGCCAGCACGGCACGCTGGAGAAAGCGGATCGTCCCGCCGTCGACGGCGACCAGGTCACCATCGACATAGAGGGCACCGTGGACGGCGAGGTGGTGGAGGGCTTGACCACCGCGGACTATCTCTACGAGGTGGGCGCGGGGGCAGTGGTCCCCGAGATCGACGCGAACCTGAGGGGTGCGTCGGCCGGCGACACGCTCGAGTTCGACGCCGACCACCCTGAGGAGGACGACGCCAAGCTCTCCTTCCGGATTGGCGTCAAAGCAGTCCAGGAACGGGTCCTGCCCGAGGTCGACGACGCCTTCGTCGCCGAGGCGTCCGAGTTCGAGAGCCTGGCCGAACTGGAAGCCGACCTCCGGAACCGGATCACCACTATGCGCCGCCGCCAGGCCGGGATGATGGCCCGAGACCGGGTCGCCCAAGCCGTGGCCGACCTGGTGGACGTCGACATCCCCGACGCGCTGGTGGAGGGCGAGATCGACGGTCGGATCAACGAGATGGCCATGCGGATGGGCTCCCAGGGCATCGACTTTGTCACCTACATGGAGGCCATGGGCAGCAACCTCGAGTCGATGCGTGACGAGTTGCGCGAGGGCGCTGAGGTCGCAGCACGGGTCGATCTGGGCCTGCGGGCCGTGGCCGACGCCGAGGGCCTGAGTGGAGAAGGCGAGCCGCTCGAGGAGTACCTAGAGATGCTCGCCTCCCAGACCGGTCGGGAGGTCGACGAGATTCGAGAGGCCCTGGCTTCCTCGGGGCGCCTGGTCGAAGTCCAGGCCGACCTCCGCAAGCAGGCCGCGCTGGACTGGGTGCTGGAGCGGGCCGAGATCGTGGACGAGGAAGGCAATGAGGTGGATCGGACGCTGCTCGAGCCGCCGGAGGAGCCGGAGACGACCGCCATCCCCGACCTTGGGGATCTAGTGGAGGAAACTATTAGTTCGGCCGACGACGAGGACGCGGCTGACGGAGGGGACGAGAAAGAGTGAACTCGAAGGCCGGTCTCGCCGGAATGCGCGTGGAGAACTACCTGGTCCCGACCGTGGTCGAGCAGACCAACCGGGGCGAACGGGCCTTCGACCTGTACTCGCGGCTACTCAAGGAGAACATCGTCTTCATCGGCACCCCGATCGACGACACGGTGGCGAACCTGATCTGCGCCCAGTTGCTCCACCTCGAGTCAGAGAACCCCGACCGGGACATCAGCCTCTACATCAACTCTCCGGGCGGGGACATCAACGCGCTGTTCGCCATCTACGACACTATGCAGTACATCAAGCCGGACGTGACCACGATCTGCTTCGGGCAGGCTGCTTCGGCCGCTGCCGTGCTGCTGGCCGCGGGAACTCACGGCAAGCGCCTAGCCCTGCCGCACTCGCGGGTACTGATCCACCAACCATATGCCGGCGCCTCTGGGCAGGTATCCGACATCGAACTGGCTTCGCGGGAGATCCAGCGTCTGAAGACGCAACTCGAAGAGATCCTGGCCCGCCACACCGGGCAGGATGCCGAACGGATCCACGCCGACACCGACCGGGACTTCGTAATGACGGCCGCCGAGGCCAAGGAGTACGGCATCATCGACGAGGTCATCGACCAGCGGGACCTGGTCGACAACAGCGGACCGATCAGCGCGGTCGAGTAGCGGCGTACCGGGGGAACTAGGGGGCATGGCGAAGTTCGGAGAGGGTGAACTCCTCAAGTGTTCGTTCTGCGGCAAGACGCAGAAGCAGGTCAAGAAGTTGATCGCCGGCCCCGGCGTCTACATCTGCGACGAGTGCATCGACCTCTGCAACGAGATCATCGAGGAGGAACTCACCGAGCCGGTCGAGACGCCGAGCGGCGAGCTGCCCCGCCCCCGTGAGATCTACGCCTTCCTTGACGACTACATCGTCGGACAGGAGAGGGCGAAGAAGATCCTGTCGGTCGCCGTCTACAACCACTACAAGCGGGTCCGATCGGTGGGCATCACGACGGTGGCCGGCGAGGCAGTGGAGTTGGCCAAGTCGAACATCCTCCTGATCGGGCCCACGGGGAGTGGCAAGACGCTGATGGCCCAGACGCTGGCCCGGATGCTCAACGTCCCCTTCGCCATCGCCGATGCCACAGCGCTGACGGAGGCCGGCTACGTGGGTGAGGATGTCGAGAACATCTTGCTCAAGCTCATCCAGAACGCCGACTACGACATCAAGAAGGCCGAAACGGGGATCATCTACCTCGACGAGATCGACAAGGTGGCCCGCAAGAGCGAGAACCCGTCGATCACCCGGGACGTCTCCGGTGAGGGCGTCCAGCAGGCCCTGCTGAAGATCCTGGAGGGCACGACGGCGGCCGTGCCGCCACAGGGCGGACGCAAGCACCCCCACCAGGAGTTCCTCCAGATCGACACCACGAACATCCTGTTCATCTGTGGTGGTTCGTTCGCCGGCTTGGAACAGGTCATCGAGTCCCGGCAGGGGGGTGCCGGAGTCGGCTTCGGCGCCGACGTCAGGACACGCAATGAGAAGGACGTGGGTGCCCTGTTCGCAGACGTTCGTCCCGAGGACCTGATCAAGTTCGGCCTCATCCCCGAGTTCATCGGCCGCTTGCCCGTGGTGGGCACGGTATCCCAACTCGAGGTAGACGCTCTCGTGCGGATCCTGACCGAGCCGAAGAACGCCCTAGTCAAGCAGTACCAGCGACTGTTCGATTTCGAGGACGTGGAACTGGAGGTGGCCGACGACGCCCTGGTGGCCATTGCCGAGCACGCCCTCCAGCGGGGGACTGGGGCGCGGGGCCTGCGGGCCATCCTCGAGGAGGTGCTCCTCGACGTGATGTACGAACTCCCCGGCGATGAAGAGGCCGGCCGAGTGGTGGTCGACCTTGACGCCGTGGAGGGAGACAGCGCGCCGACGGTGCTGCCCCGGAGCGCTCAGCGGCCTGACCGAGCCGCTTCCTGATCATTCCGGGCCAAGCCCGCCATCCGATGAGCAGGGCGGAAATCGAGCAGCCCCCGATGGAGTACGTCGTACGAGATATACGTAGTGCACTGCGCTTCCTCGACCGTTTCACCAACCTCGAGGCGTCGGCCGGACGGATACACGGCCTGAGCCTGGAGGCTATGCGGGGTCTCGTCGCCGTGATGGGTGACCCGCACCGCGACGTCCGGTCGATCCACGTGACGGGTACCAACGGCAAGGGCTCGGTGTCGGCGATGGTGTCGTCTCTGCTGGTGGCGGCCGGGCTGAAGGTGGGGGGCTACACGAGCCCGCACGTCGACACGGTCCGCGAGCGCCTCACCATGGGTGGAGAGATGATCTCCGAGGTGGCGTTTGCCGAGTTGGTGGCCGACCTGGAGCGTTACACCGGGGCAGCGCCTGAGCGTCCTTCGTATTTCGAACTGCTGACCGCTGCGGCGTTGCTGTGGTTCAGCAACGAGGCCGTCGAGGCGGCCGTCGTCGAGGTGGGGTTGCTCGGTCGCTACGACGCCACCAACGTCATCGACTCCGACGTCTCGGTTGTGACCAATATCGGGCGGGACCATACGGACGGCACTGGCGACTGGCGCCGCGACGTGGCCACGGAGAAGGCGGGGATCATCCGGGCTGGGCGTGCCCTGGTGTTAGGGGAGACATCAATCGATCTGCGCGAGGTGTTCGTGGCCGAGGCGCCGGACCCGCTGCTGGAGCGGGGCGTGGACTTCGGGGTACGAGGAGCGGAGAGGGCCGTCGGAGGCCAACTGCTGGATTTGTGGACCCCGTCGGGGGGCCACTCCGAAGTGTTCCTTCCGTTGCACGGAGTCCACCAGGCTGACAACGCCGCCGTTGCCCTGACCGCTGCCGAAGCATTTCTCGGGGCTCCGCTTGGCGATGACGCGGTAGTAGAGGGATTCGGTTCGGTGTCCATTCCCGGCCGGATGGAGGTGGCGGCCGTTGAGCCATTGGTGGTCCTGGACGGAGCCCACAACCAGCAGGCACTGCGGGCCTTGGTGTCCACCGTGCCCGAGGTGTTCGGCTCGGTTCGCCGGATCGTAGTGGTCGGGGCCCTCGGACCCCGCGAGCCGGCCGAGCTACTCGACGAACTATTGCGACTGGCCCCCGACCTCGTCATCACCTGCACGGCGCCGTCGTCCCGGGCGGTGCCGGCTGCGGAACTGGCGTCCTTGGCCCGGCGGCGGGGAATGGTCGTGGACACGGTGGTCGATGCAGTGGAGGCGGTGCGCCTCGCCGTCTCGGTGGCAGACGAGGCTGATCTGGTCCTGGTGACCGGGTCCTTCTATGTGCTGTCGGCAGCGCGGGAGGCCGTCGAAGCTCTGGCGAGCGGGGTAGACGAGGTGGGCTCATTTGAGGATTGGCGTGACGAACCTGACACCTGAGCCGTTCGGCACCGCCGGACGGCGGCCCTAGCCTGACGGTATGGATCGAACCCTCGTCATCTGCAAACCCGACGCCGTCGAACGCGGCCTGGTCGGGGAGATCATCGGCCGGCTCGAGCGCAAGGGGCTGAGCATCGTGGCAGCGGAACTCCGACGGCTGGACGCCGACACGCTGTCCCGCCATTACGAGGAGCACGTAGACAAAGGCTTCTACGGCGACTTGGTGGCCTTCATGTCCCGATCGCCGGCCATGGTGCTGGTATTGGAAGGTCCGGAGGACACCTTCGCCGTGGTGCGGACGCTGATGGGCACCACCAACCCACGTGAGGCAGCGCCAGGCACCATCAGGGGGGATTTCGGTCTCGTGGTGACTGAGAACCTGGTGCACGGTTCGGACTCGGTTGAGTCGGCCGAGCGGGAGATCGGGATCTTCTTCCCCGAGGTGTAGCCGGGCCGCCGACCCGGACGGACCACGTCGGCTACTGCGAAGTGGAGTCCTCAGCGCACAGCGTGGTCGAATGGGCGCGGAGAGTGGCATGTCGAAGCCGGACGCGTTACGGTTCTGGCCGGACCGGGGCTGACGAGCCCCAGATGTCCGCCAGTTGTAGCCGAGACCGACGGAGACACCCCGGGCGATGGTCGACCAGAGGAGCAGACCTGCCGCCCGGCTCAGGACACGACGCGTCGTGCTGGGGTCGCGTGACATCGCGGTCGACCTGGGGACGGCCAACACTCTGGTCTACGTCCGTGGCGAGGGCGTGGTCCTCGACGAGCCGTCGGTGGTGGCCAGCAACGCCCTAGATGGCACGCCTGTGGCCGTGGGCGAGGAGGCCAAGCGAATGGCCGGCCGGACCCCAGGCCACATCCAGGTCGTCCGTCCGCTGAAGGACGGGGTAATCGCCGACTTCGACGTCTGCGAAAAGATGCTCCGCTACTTCATCCAGCAGGTCCACTCCCGGAAGTGGGCCAAGCCTCGCATGGTGATCTGCGTCCCATCCGGCGTGACCGGCGTGGAACGTCGGGCCGTCCAAGAAGCCGCCGAGTACGCCGGCGCCCGACCACCGGCCTACATCATCGAGGAGCCGATGGCCGCGGCGATCGGTGCCGGCCTGCCGGTGGCTGAACCCACCGGGTCCATGATCGTGGACGTGGGCGGCGGGACCACCGAGGTCGCCGTGGTCTCCCTCGGTGGCGTAGTCGCCTCGCAGTCATCGCGGGTCGGTGGCGACGAGATGGACGAAGCCGTCAAGCAGTTCTTCAAGAAGGAGAAGGGTGTGGACATCGGGGATCGCTTGGCTGAGGAGGTCAAGGCCCGTCTCGGCTCGGCCCACCCGTTGGTCCAAGAGATCCGAGCTGAGGTCCCGGGGCGCAACATGCGGAGTGGCCTGCCGGAGAAGGCGACCTTCACCACCCGGGAGTTGCGGGAGGCGCTCGACGAGCCGGTCTCCGACGTGGTGGACGCTGTGAAGGCCACACTCGACCGAACTCCGCCTGAGTTGGCCGTCGACCTGATGGAAAGAGGCATCACCTTGGCAGGCGGAGGCTCGCTCCTCATCGGTCTGGCCGAGAGGATCCGTGCTGAGACCGGGATGCCGGTCTGGATGGCCGCCGACCCACTCACCGCGGTGGTAGAGGGTGCTGGACGGGTCCTCGAGGAGTTTTCGCGCTTCGGAGACCTGATCTTCGGCGACGCCCAGGATTAGGCGACCGTGGCGGCCCCTGGGGGTGGTCGGTCCCGCCCCACACTGCTGATTCTTGTGGCGGCGGCTCTCACACTGCTCACCATGCAGTATCGGGGCGTCGAGCCGCTAGCCGCCTTTCAACGTGGCGTTCGCGACGTCGTCGAGCCGTTGCGGTCGGCCACCGACCGGATCTCCGCTCCATTCCGGTCCGCCTGGAACGGCTTGCTCGACTACGACGAGCTGGTGGCCGAGAACGAGCGTCTAGCCGACGAACTAGCGCGCCAGCGTGGTCGACGCCTGACCGCCGAGGCCGATGCCGAGCTGCTGGATCGGCTCCTTGGAGAGGTGGGGATCGATGTGGCCGGGGGGCGGTCGGTCGTCGTACGGATCCTCGGCACCCCGCCGGGGAACTTCGCGACCCACACCATTGAGGTGGACAAGGGCAGCGACGACGGTCTGGCCGAGGGGATGCCAGTGGTGACAGCCGCCGGCTTGGTAGGCCGCCTCGAGACGGTCGACCGGTCGCGGTCCACGGTCCGCCTGGCCACGCATCCGGAGTTCCGGGTCGGGGTCCGCCTTGTCGGGTCTCAGGATGAGGGCCTGGCTCGGGGCGGGGGCCAGACCGGCTTTCTGGTCGTGGATGCCGGGATAGGTCTTGACGCCAAGGTGGAGGCCGGCGAGGTCGTCGTCACGTCCGGGGGGCGGAGCCTCTTCCCGGCCGATGTGCCGGTCGGGCGGGTCCTCGACCCTGACGAAGATGCCGACTACGAGCGGACGGTCGTCGTCGAGCCGATCGCTTCGCTTGAAAATCTGAGTTTCCTGAACGTCCTGCTGATCGTTGACGAGCCAACAAGCGCCGACCCGTCGGGCTTGCGGGGCGGGTGAGTTCATGACCGGCCGGTTCCGCGTCTTCGCCCTACTGCTGACCGCAGCAACACTGCAGGCCACGCTGTTTGACGAACTGCGCATCGACGGGGTGGCTGTCGAGTACCTGCTGTTGGTCGCTGTGCTGGCCGGCCACCACGGAGGCCCTGAGCGCGGTGCTGTCGTTGCCTTCTTGGCCGGGCTCCTTCACGACTCGGTGGGCGTGTCGCCGCTCGGCCTCCACGCCCTAGCGTTCGCACCGGTGGCGGCCGCGGTGGGGCACCTTTCGGCGCGGCTCGCCGCCGGGGCCCGCGGCTTGGCCGCTCTTGGCCTGTTGGCCGCCGTGGCTTCGGGGGTGGGCGTCGCAGCGGCGATCGGAAACCTGTTCGGCTTGCATCCCGTGGACGCGACCACTCTTTTCGGCACTGCCGTGTTGGCAGCGGTGATGACGGGGACGGTGGCCGTTCCCACCAGTCGGATCGTCCAGTGGGCGGTGACCGGCGGGCTTCCGGTGGACGTCAATGTCGATCGAAACCCGGGGGCTGGCAGCCTGCGAGCCCCGACGGGCCGGATCGGGCGGCGATGAACGAGTCGACCCGCTTCCGAATGCGGGTCTTGGCCATCATCGGCCTGTCGCTCTTTGCCACCCTGGGAGCGCGTTTGTGGTACCTGCAGGTCATGTCCAGTGAGCAGGCCGTGGCGGTGGCCCGCAGCAACGTCACTCGGGTCATCCCCGTCCCCGCGCCCAGGGGTCGCATTCTCGACGTCCACGGACGGGTCCTCGTCGGCAACCGGACCACCACGGTGCTGACTATGAACCGCCACGAACTCGCTGAGGCAGACTTCGACGAAGAGCAGGTTCGCTCGCTACTGACCTCGGTGGCCGTGGAGATCAACCGGGGTGGGCAATTGATGAAGGTTAGGGACGTAGAACGTGCCCTGACCGATCCGTCATACGGGCGCTACGACGATGTGCCCATCGCCCACGACGTTGGCGAGGACCTGCTGGTCTACTTCGGCGAGCGACCCGACCGCTTTCCTGGTGTCCGGGTATCGGAGAGCACAGTGCGGTCCTACCTGTATGGCGACCTAGCCACCCACGTTCTGGGCTGGGTGGGGCCGATCAACGATGCTGAGCTCGGGAGCCGGCGACCGCCGACGGGAAAGGAGTACCGACTGCGCGACCACATCGGGAAGGCGGGTGTGGAGCTCATGTTCGAGGACGACCTGCGGGGTGTGGCCGGTCACAAGGTGGTGGAGGTGGATCGCCTCGGTGAGATCGTGCGGGAACGTCCTGACCTGTTCGTCCCCCCCCTGCCCGGCGACGACGTCGTCCTGTCGCTCGACGTGGACGTCCAGTACCTCGCCGAGCGGGAGTTGGAACGATCAATCCACCGAGCCCGGGCTCAGGAACCCGAGCTGGACCCGAAGGATCCGTCGCGGCTGCTACCCGCCTACAACGCGCCCGGCGGGGCGGTGGTCGTTCTGGACCCGACCGATGGTTCGGTACTCGCCCTCGCCTCGTACCCGTCCTATGACCCGAACGAGTCGATTGGCGGGTTCTCTTTGGAACAGTGGGCTGTGCTGAACGATCCGGCGAATGACCTGCCCATGTTCAATCGGGCCATCCAAGGCGAGTACGCCCCCGGTTCGACCTTCAAGCTCTTTACCGCACATGCCGCCTGGCACGCGGGTGTATTCGGCGTCGGAGCGGTGCCAAGGGCCGATGTGGCCGGTCACGACCCGGGTGCCTACGTACTCCGCAGTTGCGGAGAAGTCGACCCCACCGACCCGCCTCCGGGATGTCGTTACCGCAACGCCGGGGAGAAGCAGTACCAGGACGTTGATCTGGTCCGCAGCCTCACTGTGTCAAGCGACGTCTACTACTACCGGATCGGGGAGTCGATCTATATCAACCCCGACCATCCGGACACGGCCATTCAGGACGCAGCGGCGGCCTACGGGCTCGGACTCGAGACGGGGATCACCTTGCCCTTCGAGCAGGATGGCTACCTGCCGACTCCGGCCAACCGGCGAGAGCGCCACGAGGACAATCCGGTGGCCTTCCCGGAGTGGGGCTGGTCAACGGGCGACAATGTCATCACTGCCATCGGCCAGGGCGAGGTCTTGGTCACCCCGTTGCAGCTGGCCAACGCCTTCGCCACGTTCGCTAACGGCGGGACCAGGTTCGCCCCGAACGTCGTCGATCGGGTGGCCGACCGGGACGGGGAGGTTGTTCGGGCCTTTGGGCCGCGGGAGCTGTCGGAGATCAAAATGGACCCTGGCTTCCGACAGCGGGTCCTCAACGGTCTTGTCGGGGTGACGGCCGACGAGGAAGGCACTGCCTATTGGGCCTTCAACTCGGAGGAGACCGGTGGTGCGTATTTCCCACTGGACGAGATCCTGGTGGCGGCCAAGACGGGCACGGCCGAAGTGCGTGGTAAGGCCGACACGTCGGTCTTCGCCGCCTTCGCCCCCGCCGAGGCACCAAGCCACGCCGCGGTAGCCATCCTTGAGGAAGCTGGATTCGGATCCCGGATGGCCGCCCCGCTGGTGGCCCGCCTGATGAAGGCGGTGCTAGGGGGGACGGTGCCAGCCGCGCCATTGGCCGCCGACCGCTACGCCCGCTCGACCGCCCTGCCGCTGTGTGTGGCATGGCAGCGCTGGCGGACCGGGGACACCCTCGATCGCTTGGAGGCGGTCGACCCGACAGCCGCGGAAGTCGGTGGTCCCGTCCTCGATGCCTCGGGTCGTGTCGTGGTCCGGGGCATCGAGGTCGACTGTGTAGACCTGATCGAGGAGGTGCTCGAGGAGTTCGATGCACAGCTGGGAGAGGCGACGGCCGGGGAGGGCGGCTGATGGTCGACCTTCGCCGCCCCGACTATGACCGTCCCCGGGTGCTCCGCCACGTGGACCTCGTCCTGCCCGCGCTGGCTGTGGTCGTCGCGGCGATTGGGGTCTTGATGGTCTACTCGGCCACCCGTGGGCCGGCCACCGACCTGCGTCCTGCTCAGACTTTCTACCTGGACCGGCAACTCCGTATGGCCGGCTTCGGGGTGGCCGCCATGGTGGTCGCCGCGTGGGTTGGCCATCGCCGCCTCTACCGGCTCGCCTGGTGGGTCCACGGGGCGGCCCTCGGGGGGCTCGTGGCGGTGCTGCTGGTCGGGGTGGAGGTCAAGGGGGCTCGGGCCTGGTTCCAGGTTTCTGGGTCGCAGTTCCAGCCGTCGGAGTTGGGCAAGGTGGCGCTCATTGTGGTGCTGGCTGCCTGGCTGGCCCGGACCGACGAACCAAATATCCCCCGGGTGGGCGCCGCAGTGCTCTTGGCCGCAGGCCCGATCGCGTTGATCGCCGCCCAGCCCGATCTCGGGACGGTGCTTGTCTACGGGGCGATCGTGGCGGGAATGGTGCTGGTGGCAGGGGTGAAGGGCCGCCACCTCCTGTTCCTCGGCCTGGCACTGGTCAGCGGTCTTGTGTTGGTCCTGGAGTCCGAGGTACTAGAGGAGTATCAGGTGCGGCGTCTTCTGGTCTTCGTTGAGGACGGGACCGACTCGACCGCCAGCTACAACCTGGAGCAGGCGCAGGTCGCCATCGGCAACGGCGGCCTGACTGGCCGGGGGCTCTTCCAGGGGACCCAGAACAACTCGGCGCTAGTGCCTGAGCAGCAGACCGACTTCATCTTCACCGTGGTGGCTGAGGAGCTGGGCTTCGTCGGCGCAGCCGTGCTGCTGGGCCTGTTGGGTCTGCTGTTGCTGCGGGTCTGGCGGATAGGCCAGATGGCCGATGACCGGTTCGGGCTGCTGCTGGCTGCCGGAACCTTCTCGATGGTGGCCTTCCAGGTCTTCCAGAGCGTGGGGATGTCGACGGGGATCATGCCCATTACTGGGATCCCATTCCCGCTGGTCAGTTACGGCGGATCGTCGATGC
>JAZADN010000006.1:0-32587 GCA_036123585.1 Actinomycetota bacterium
GTCATGACCACGTCCCCCCGCCCCCTCGCCGACGACCACAAGGTTGCCGACCTTGCTTTGAACGACTTCGGTCGTAACGAGATCCGCCTCGCCGAGCACGAGATGCCCGGCCTGATGGCGCTACGGGCCGAGTACGCCGACGCCCGGCCACTGGCCGGTGCCCGTATTACTGGTTCGCTCCACATGACTATCCAGACGGCGGTCCTGATCGAGACCCTCGTCGCACTCGGGGCCGAGGTCCGGTGGGCCAGTTGCAACATCTTCTCTACCCAGGATCACGCGGCTGCCGCCGTTGTGTGCGGTCCCGACGGCTCGCCCGACGAACTGCGGGGCGTGCCCGTCTTCGCGTGGAAGGGCGAGACCCTGGAGGAGTACTGGTGGGCAACCTGTCAGATCCTCGAGTGGCCGGGCGGCGAGGGCCCCAATCTGATCCTCGACGATGGTGGTGACGCCACCCTCTTGGTCCATAAGGGGGCCGAGTTCGAGGCAGCAGGCGCCGTCCCGGCAGCCGACGAAGACGACCCCGACGAGTGGAAGGTGGTCGTCGACACCCTGACCGCCTCGCTGGCCGAGGATCCGGGTCGGTGGACCCGGATCGCCGAGGGCATTCGCGGCGTGTCGGAGGAGACAACCACCGGCGTCCACCGGCTGTACCAGATGCAGGAGGCGGGCGATTTGCTGTTTCCGGCCATCAACGTGAACGACGCCGTCACCAAGTCCAAGTTCGACAACCTCTACGGTTGCCGCCACTCCTTGATCGACGGCATCAACCGGGGGACCGACGTGATGATCGGCGGCAAGACCGCCGTGGTGTGCGGCTTCGGCGATGTCGGCAAGGGCTGCGCGGAATCGCTACGCGGTCAGGGCGCCCGGGTCATCGTGACCGAGGTCGATCCCATCTGCGCTCTGCAGGCCGTGATGCAGGGCTACGAGGTGAACACCCTGGAGCGGGTCCTCGACGAGGCGGATATTTTCATCACCGCCACCGGCTGCAAGGACATCATCACCGCCGAGCACATGGGCCGCATGAAGCACCAGGCCATCGTCGGCAACATCGGTCACTTCGACAACGAGATCGACTTGGCCGGCCTGGCCCGCATGTCCGATGTGCAGCGGGTCAACATCAAACCCCAGGTCGATGAGTTCGTCTTCCCCGATGGACATTCGATCATCATGCTGTCTGAGGGGCGCCTCCTGAACCTGGGTAACGCCACCGGACATCCCAGTTTTGTGATGTCAGCGAGCTTCTCGAACCAGGTGCTGGCTCAGATGGAGCTGCATGCCCGGGCCGAGGAATACGGCACTGACGTGGTGGTGCTACCCAAGGAACTCGACGAGAAGGTGGCCCGTCTGCACTTGGGCGCCTTGGGCGTCCGGCTCACCGAGTTGACCGAGCCTCAGGCCGACTACCTCGGCGTCTCAGTGGATGGGCCCTACAAGCCGAACTACTACAAGTACTGAGCTAAGGCGACGAGGTCCTCGGCTTCTCGGTCATAGGCCGGAGGTGCGCGAGCCGCCGGGGCCCTTAGGATCTGAGTCCGTGCGGAGCACGGTGCTAGGGGTGGCCGGAGGGAGCGGAGCGGGCAAGACCACGCTGGTCGAGAGCGTGGCCGCCAGGCTGGGCGACCGGGCGACCGTGCTCTGGTTCGACGAGTACTACCACGACCTGGCCCATATGGATCCGTCGGAGCGGGTGGCCGTCAACTTCGACCACCCGGACTCGCTCGACGTCGGGCTCCTCGTCGAGCATCTGGATGGCCTACTGGATGGCCGGGCCGTCGACGTCCCCGTCTACGACTTTGCCTTCCACATCCGTACCGGTCGGACCCGGCGGGTAGAGCCGAGGCCGGTGGTCGTGGTGGATGGCATCCTCGTCCTCGCCTTCCCTGAGATCCGAGACCGACTGGACCTGGCGGTGTTTGTGGACGCGCCGGAGTCGGTTCGCCTAGGTCGTCGGCTGGAACGCGACGTGCGGGACCGGGGACGTACGGCGGAGATGTCGCAGGTCCAGTGGGCGGCCACCGTGGGGCCCATGTACGAGGAGGTCGTGGCCCCCAGCGCCGATCACGCCGACTTTCGCCTGGACGGGACCGGGGACCGGTCGGGCAACGTCGCGAGAGTGGTCGATGCGGTGGACCGACTCGCCGGACACCTGGCCCGGGAGGACCCAGACGATGAGAAGAGGGCGGTCACGCCCCCTCCGTAGTTTCGGCAGCATTTCGGTGGGGCCATATACGCGGGTCGACACGTCGGGATCCAAGAGAGGGCGGGCTAGCGGATGGGTCCGTCGACTCATTTTCGGCGGCGACCTTAGAGAGGTTGGTTTACCGGCCAGCCTTGCCCGGCCTAGTCCCAGCTCCCGACCTTTTGACCCGCGTTTTCGCCACAGCTGAACATCGGGGGAGGAGCTTCGCTACCGGTGACCGTCCGATTCCTCCTGAAGGCGAGGCTGGAAAAGGTGGTAGCGGTCGCCGTGGTACTGGCGCCCGGCCCAACTTTCGCGGGGGCTCAGGCCGGTAGGTTTCCGCACTGTGGAACCCGAACCGGCGGATGAACTGGCACAGGAACGTCTGTCGGACGAGTCTGTCCGCGACGAACTCCCCGACGACCTTGACGCTCGAGGTGCGGGCCTCGTCGGCCCCTACGTCTTCCCGGACAACGACCGGCGGCGCATTCCCGGGCTCCTATACCTGGTCCTGGCCACTGCCACCGTTGTAGTCGTGGTGCTGGTCGACGGCTCCCCACTGGTCGACTCGGGATTGGTGGCCGGAGCGGTCGGCCTCGCCCTGGTCGGCGCCTACCACCTGCAGGCCGGATGGAGCCTCGAGGTGGACGAGGCCGACGCTCTGGTGGCCGCGGTGCGCGCTGTGGGCTTCCCTGTCGGCCATGCCTCGGCGCAGATGGCCTGGCGGGGGCTGAGGAGTCGCCCTACTTGGAGGGTGCTCGTCTACTCCAACGAGTCGCCACCCGAACGGCGGGGCCTCGTCTTCGTGGACGGCGTCGACGGCTCGGTGGTCGCTGTCCATGCCGAGGAAAACCCTGAGGACTGGTCTGACCACGACTGACCCGGATCCGGGCCCAGTCACACTGGACCATGTCCGTTGGGCGATCACGTGTCGTCGGGCACCCTTCGCGCACCGGTCGCTGCGGCACCGGTAGCCTGACCTGTCGGGGACCCTTCCGGGTCCGACTGGAGAGACCACCATGCTGGACGGCAACTGGCGGGAAGTCGTCGACCGGGGCTTGATGCCCATCGGCCGCAGCCTCCGTCGCACCGGAATAACCGCCGACGTCGTGACCGTGATCGGCATCTTGATGGCTGCCGCTGCATCGGTGGCCATCGGCCTCGGCTACCTGCGCCTTGGCTTCCTGCTCCTGGTGCTCACCGGCGTGCCCGACGCTCTCGACGGTGCCGTTGCTAAGGCCGCGGGGACCTCCTCATCGCGGGGTGCTTTCTTCGACTCGGTGGCCGACCGCCTGACAGACGCCCTGTTGTTCGGAGGAGTGGCCTGGTACCTGGCCGGTTCTCGCACCGACAGGACGATGATGCTGCCGGTGGCCATCATGGCCACGGCCATGTTCATCTCTTACCAGCGTGCCAAGGCCGAGTCTCTGGGCTACGACGCCAAAGGTGGGCTGATGGAGCGTGCCGAACGGTTCATCGTGTTGGCCTTCGGCCTGTTGTTCGCCGAGATCCTCATCCCAGTGCTATGGGTGATGCTGGTCCTCAGCTTGGCTACCGCCGCACAGCGGTTCGCCAAGGTTTGGCGTCAGGCCAGTGCCGGTCGGCAGTCGCCGTCGCAACTGCGGGCCGAGCGCCGTCGCCAACTTCGAGCCGAACGGCGTAAGCGGCAGGGCATTCGACGCCCCGTCCGCCGCTGAGCGGCGGGCGCCCCTCCGGGGACACGCCACCCGTCGGGCAGGACGGGCGGGCTACTACCGTCAGGACCGCCATGACCCCGGCGATCGTCCACGCATTCCGGGCCGCCTCAGCGGTCGCCCGCCTCGTACCCCCGGCCGTCTCGGGCCCTGCGGCACGTGGCATCGGGCGCCTCGCCGGACACCTCGACCGAGACCGCCGCCGCCTCGTCGAACGCCACCTTCGCCGGGTCCGGGGTGCAGGACTAGTTGGTCGCGAACTGCGGCGCAGCGTCGACGAGGTGTTCGCCTCGTACGCCGACTACTACCTGCAGAGTTTCCGCCTCCCGTCGATGACTCCTGAGGAGATTGTGGCCGGCTTCACCCAGGAGGGCTATGAACGGATCGCCGAGGCCCGGGAGGCGGGCAATGGTGTCATCATGGCCATGCCCCATCTTGGCGGGTGGGAATGGGCGGCCCACTGGCTGACCATCCACCACGACGTGCCGGTGGGGTGCGTGGTCGAGACCCTCGAACCACCGGAGCTCTTTGAGTGGTACCGATCGTTCCGCACCTCGCTAGGTATGGAGGTGGTCGGCCTCGGCCCGTCGGCGGGAACTGAGGCGATGGCCATGTTGCGCGATAACCGGGTGGTGTGCCTGCCGAGCGATCGCCATGTGGGCGGCGTCGGCGTGGAGGTCGAGTTCTTCGGCGAGCGGACAATGCTGCCCGCCGGACCGGCCACCCTCGCCCTCCGCACCGGCGCGGTCCTACTTCCCATTGCCGTGTACGACCGGCCCGGAGGCTGTCACGGAGTCGTGCGCCCACCCATCCCCACCGTGCGGGAGGGTCGGCTCCGCGATGACGTGGCCCAGGTGACACAGGTGCTAGCGCGCGAGTTGGAGGCGCTCATCTCCGCCGCGCCCGAGCAATGGCATCTCCTCCAGCCAAACTGGCCGTCCGACCGGGTTTCGGCGACGGCCGACCTGATGGAGGAGAGGCCGTGAGGATCGGACTGGTGTGCCCCTACAGCCTGACCCTGCCGGGCGGTGTCCAGGGTCAGGTCCTGGGTCTGGCGCGCGTCCTGCGGGGTGCCGGGCATCCGACCCGGGTCCTCGGTCCGTGCGACGGACCGCCGCCTGATGCCGGGGTGACGCCGCTGGGCGACAGCCTCCCCACGGCCGCCAATGGGTCAGTGGCCCCCATCGCCCCCGATGTGTCGTGCGCCCTGCGGACCATCCGGGCCTTGCGGGACGAGGAGTTCGACGTCCTTCACCTCCACGAGCCCCTAGCCCCTGGACCGACCACCACGGCGCTGCTACTGGCCCAGACGCCCATGGTGGGCACCTTCCATGCCGCCGGTGGGAGTCTTGCGTACGACCTGCTGAACCGGCCTGTCCGGTGGCTGAGCCGACGTCTCGACAGGGCATTCGCTGTGTCGGACGACGCGGCGGCTATGGCTCAGAACTCACTCGGGGGGGAGTACGAGGTCCTCTTCAACGGCGTCGAGGTGGCCCGTTCGGTCTCAGTCGAGCCTTGGCCCACCGAGGGGCCGACCGTCTTCTTCATCGGGCGCCACGAGCCACGCAAGGGACTTTCGGTCCTGCTCGACGCGATGGGCACGCTCGGGCCCGAGGTGCGACTCTGGATCGCAGGCGACGGCCCGGAGACCGATGAACTGCGGGCCCGGGTGACAGGGGATCCGCGGATCGAGTGGCTGGGTCGGATCTCCGATGCCGAGCGGACGGCCCGCCTCCGAGGAGCCGACGCCTTCTGTGCGCCGTCATTGCGGGGGGAGTCGTTTGGGGTGGTACTCCTGGAGGGTATGGCCTGCGGCACGCCGGTGGTGGCCAGCGACATTCCCGGGTATGCCAGAGTGGCCCGTGGTGGAGACGACGCCCTTCTAGTGGAGCCTGGTGATTCAGACGCCCTCGGTGCGGCCCTCGCCAAGGTCCTCGCCGACCCCGTCCTCGCCGACCGCCTGGTGGCGAGTGGGTGTCGGCGGGCCGAGGAGTTCTCGATGCATCGACTCGCCGACCGATACCTCGAGGCTTATGCCTCCGTCGTCGGCGCGCAGGCGTATTATGCGAACCGTCCCCGCGGGGACGGCTGACCGCAGCGACGCCGCCCCGGACCCATCCCATCCACGTCCTAGGCATCGAGGAGTCCACCGGCCCATGTCGATCCTCCGCCACCCGGTATCGCAGCCCGCCGTTCTCGTCGCCATGGTCTCCGGCCTCATTGCCTGGCTTGTTGGTGGTGGTTCGATCGGCGGGGTGATCGCCGCAGCCGTCGTCGGGACGCTCTTTGCCATAGTGATGGGAAGGCGTGCTGCCACGGTGGTCCGCAAGAGCGTCGGTGCCCGCCCGGCCCACCTCGGCGAGTTCCCCCGGTTCCACAACACCGTCGATGGACTCTGCCTCACCCACGGGATCGAACCCCCGGCGCTGTCAGTGGTCGACTCGTCGGCAGGCAACGCGTTGGCCATTGCCGGACCGGCCGGTGCCGAGTTGGTGCTGACCACCGGTGCCGTCGACCACCTGGGCCTCGTCGAACTCGAATCGCTCGTCGCCCACCTGCTGGCCCGCAGTGGTGATCCCGACCTGCGCGCCGAGACGGCGCGGGCCGGCCTGGGCTCCCTGCGGGTCCTGTCCCGGGGGGCCTCCGGATCCGGGGCCGGCCGGGTATTGAGCACCGACTTCGCGGGTGCCGACCTGACACGATTCCCGCCGGGCATGCAGGACGCGCTGCGGTCGCTGGTCGCTCTGGGCTCCGCGGTGGAGTCACCGTCGGGTACCGACTCGCTTTGGCTCCTCCAGCCCGACGGGCTGACCGACGTCGGCACGGCCGACCACCCGTCGGTGGAGGCCCGCATCGATGCCCTGGGGGAGCGGTGACCCGGAGACCCGCCCAGACCGGGCTCCTGGCTGGGGCACTCCTGGCTGGCGCGCTCCTGATGGTGAGCGCCTGTTCCGGTGGTGAGGAGGTGGCCCCCGACCCGACGCTGCCCACCATCGCGCCGACCACCACCGAAGCACCGCCGGACACCACCGCCGTGCCCGAGCCACCGGCCACCACCACCGAGTTGTCGGGAGGCGAGGAAGCCGTCGAACAGGTGGCCACGCCCAGCACGACCACCATTGAGGGATGGACCGGTCCCGTCCATCCGCTGACTGGCCTGCCGGCGGTGGACGGGATCGCCGATCGCCCGGTCCTGGTCGTCAAGATCGGCAACAACGACTCGAAGTCCCTACCCCAGGTGGGTCTCCAGTCGGCCGACATCGTCTACGAGGCCCACATCGAAAACGGGGTGACCCGGTTCCTCGGGGTGTTCCACAGCGAGGTGCCCCTGACCGTTGGTCCGGTCCGGTCGGCCCGGTCCAGCGATATCGACCTGATCGGCAACCTGAACCGCCCGGTCTTCGCCTACTGGGGGAGCAACCAGGGGGTCGGCGACGAGGTGGCCGAGGCCGAGCGCCAGGGCACCTTTGTTCCCATGACCACTACCGGCGACGGCCAAGAATTCTTCTACCGCGACAAGGCCCGCGGCGACACCCCCTATAACGGCTTCGTTGACGCGGCGGCCATGGCGGCCCGCTCCGATGGCAGCGCCCCGCAACCCGTCTTCGAGGTGGGCCCACTATCGGCTACCGCCGTTCCGGTCCGTGGGGTGGGTTGGCGGACGCCCCGACGGGAGATCGACTGGGTGTGGGACCGCGGAACCACCCGGTGGCTCCGCTTCCACCGGGGTGTGCCCCTACTCGACGAGGACGGCGTGCAGTTGGCCGCTGACAACGTCCTACTCCTCTACGTCGACCACCGTCGTTCCGACGCCGACCTCGAGTCACCACAGGCCATCAGCACCGGCTCGGGCGACGGCTGGCTGCTCCGGGACGGAACGGTCACCGGCGTCCTATGGAGCCGTCCGTTCACGGCGGATCCGTGGCGCCTCGTCGACGACGAGACCGGCGAGCCAGTGTCCCTCCGGTCCGGACGGACCTGGGTGGCCCTGGCCCGCCTCGGCGAGGGCGTCCTACTCGGACCGGACCGCATCGCCGAACTGCTGGGTTGAGCAACTAGCTCCTAGCGCAGTCGACGACGGTTCCGGGAACGGCGGTTCCTAGACTGACCAAATGACCGAACCGAACCGGGCGACCGGGACCCAGTTGGTGAAGCGCGGCCTCGCCGAGATGCTCAAGGGCGGCGTCATCATGGATGTTGTCGACCCCACCCAGGCGAAGATCGCCGAGGATGCCGGCGCGTCGGCAGTGATGGCACTCGAGCGCGTCCCGGCCGACATCCGCCGGGACGGCGGCGTGGCCCGTATGTCCGACCCGGAGATGATCGAGGGCATCAAGGAAGCCGTCACCATCCCGGTCATGGCCAAGGCCCGCATTGGCCACTTCGCCGAGGCCCAGGTTCTGCAGGCCCTCGGGGTGGACTACGTCGACGAGAGCGAGGTCCTGACCCCGGCGGACGAGGCCCACCACATTGACAAGTGGGCGTTCACCGTTCCCTTCGTGTGCGGCGCCACCAACCTGGGTGAGGCCCTGCGCCGCATCTCCGAAGGTGCCTGCATGATCCGCTCTAAGGGCGAGGCTGGGACCGGGAACATCGTCGAAGCGGTCCGGCACCTTCGGTCGATCATCGGCGACATGCGCAAGATCACCCAAGCCGACCAGGCGGAGTTGTTCGATTGGGCGAAGCGACTCCAGGCCCCGCTGCCGCTAGTTCGGGAGATCGCCGAGACCGGCGAACTGCCGGTTCCCATGTTCTGCGCCGGCGGCATCGCCACGCCGGCCGATGCGTCGCTGGTCATGCAGTTAGGCGCCCAGGCCGTGTTCGTCGGCTCGGGCATCTTCAAGAGTGACGACCCGGCGCCGCGGGCACGAGCCATCGTCGAGGCCACGACCAACTTCGCCGACCCGACCATCCTTGCCAAGGTGAGCCGCGGCCTGGGCGATGCCATGCCCGGCCTCGAGGTGGAGTCGCTGGCGACGCGTCTCGCCGATCGCGGCTGGTAGTCGGCCCGTCGGTGGAACCGCGGAAATGAAGGTCGGCGTCCTGGCCCTGCAGGGCGCGTTCGCACGCCACGTCCAGGTCCTCGCCGGCCTGGGTGCCGCAGCCGTCGAGGTCCGTGTCCCCGGGGACCTGGCTTCTGTCGACGCCTTGGTCCTGCCGGGGGGCGAATCCACGACGATGTCGATGCTGCTCGACTCCTCGGGCCTGCGATCCCCGGTGGCCGAGCGACTGGCCGCAGGCCTACCGGTACTGGGGACCTGTGCCGGGATGATCCTGCTCGCCGCTCGAGTGGCCGACGGCCGGTCCGACCAGCGGTCGTTCGGTGCCATCGACCTCGACGTCCGACGCAACGGCTACGGACGCCAGGTGGACTCGTTCGAAGCCGACCTCGACGTCTCCGGCCTGAACGACCCCTTCCACGGCGTGTTCATCCGGGCCCCAGTGGTGGATCGGGTCGGTGACGGGGTCGAGGTGCTGGCCACCGTTGACGACCGGCCGGTGCTATGCCGTCAGGGCCGGGTGGTGGTGGCCGCCTTCCATCCTGAAATGTCGGAGGACGATCGCATCCATGGCCAGTTCCTAGATGAGGCGTTCGCGGTCTGAGCCGGCCCATCGGGACGACCAGCGCCGAGAAGATCGGATCCAGGCGAAGAGACTCGAGACAGGGAAGGAGGAATAGACATGTCGGGCCATTCCAAGTGGGCGACCATCAAGCACAAGAAGGGCGCTGCAGACAAGAAGCGGGGCAAGCTCTTCGCCAAGCTCATCAAGCAGGTCGAGGTGGCGGCCCGCCAGGGTGGGGGCGATCCGGACGCCAATCCGACGTTGCGGACCATGTTCCAGAAGGCCCGGGACGCGTCGGTTCCGTTGGACACCATCGAACGGGCCGTAAAGCGGGGAACCGGCGAGTTGGAAGGTGTCGACTACGAGTCGATCACCTATGAGGGGTACGCCCCACACGGCGTGGCCCTGTACGTCGAGACGCTGACCGACAACCGGAATCGCACCGGATCGGAGGTGCGCTCGCTCCTGTCGAAGAACGGGGGATCGCTGGCCGAGCCTGGTTCGGTGGCCTGGCAGTTCGAGCGCAAGGGCGTGATCCTGCTCGACGGAGCGGTGGACGAGGACGAGATCATGATGGCCGCCCTAGATGCCGGGGCCGACGACCTGGTAGACGAGGACGGCACTTGGCGCCTGACGTGTGAGGCCACCGACCTGCCGACTGTTCGATCCGCGCTGGATGAGGCGGGGGTGCCTTTCGAGAACGCCGATGTGACCATGCTGGCTACCACCTCGGTGTCGATCGACTCGGCTGAACAGGCCAAGGCCGTCCTGCGGGTGATGGACCTGCTGGACGACAACGACGATGTTCAGGACGTCTATGCCAACTTCGACATCCCGGCCGAGGTGCTCGAGGCGCTCGACACCTGAGCCGGCGGCGTCGTCAGCAGTGGGCCCTGTGTCGTCACGGGTGACTCCTCCGAGATGGGCAGGGGGGCTAGGATCGTACACATGTTCGTTCTCGGGATTGACCCTGGCCTGACCCGCTGCGGCTACGGCGTGGTCCAGCGGGCAGGCCGACGACTCGAGGCGGTGGCTGCCGGCGTGGTCCGGACCGACCCCTCGGCGGACCTCGCCGTCCGACTGGCCGATGTCCATCGGGAGGTCAGAGCGCTGATCGATGAGTATCGGCCCGACGAGGTGGCTGTCGAACGGGTGCTCTTCCAGGTCAACGTTCGCACCGCTATGCAGACCGGACAGGCCTCCGGCGTGGTGATGGCAGCAGCGGCCGGTGCCTCGGTCCCCGTCACCCTCTACTCGCCGAATGAGGTGAAGGAGGCGGTGGCCGGCTGGGGCGGAGCCGACAAGGAGCAGGTGGAACGCATGGTCCGGATCCAACTGGGGATCGATTCCCCTCTGCGCCCCACAGACGCGGCCGACGCGGTGGCCGTGGCGCTGTGTCACCAGGCGAGGATCGTTCCCTCACGAAGCGACTCGACACGGCGAGGCAATGCGGTGGGAGTGGGTCGGTGATCGGGTCGCTGCGGGGCACCCTGCTGGAGCGCTTCGAGGAAGGCGACCGGGGTGAGGTACTGGTCGAGGTTGCCGGTGTCGGCTACCGGGTGGTGGTCACCCCGACCACAGCAGTCCGCCTCGGCGAGGTGGGAACAGAGGTCTTCGTCCACGTCCACCACCACATCCGCGAGGCCGACCAGACCCTCTACGGATTCCTAGAGCGGGCCGAGCGGTCCTGCTTCGAGGCCCTCCTGTCGGCCCACGGGGTGGGGCCGTCGCTGGCGCTAGCCGTCCTAGGAGTACACGGGCCCGTCGAGCTAGCCCGCCTGCTGGCCGACGACGATGTGGCCGCCCTGTGCTTGGTGCCCGGTGTCGGGAAGAAGACGGCAACCCGACTACTGGTGGAGCTCAAGAATTCGTTGGACCTACCAGTGCATGGTGTGCCTGGTTCGCTTGGCGAAGAGGTGCCGGCGCGTTCGGCGGTGACCGAGGTCCAGCAGGCTCTGGGCGAGTTGGGCTACACCACCGAGGAGGTTCGGACCGTCCTTGCCGACCTAGGTGGCGACGACCCGGCGGTCCTGCTCCGCGAGGCCCTGCAGCGCCTCGCCCGGGCATAGGACGCACGGTGCGCGAGGAACTGCTCTCTCCCGACCGGGACCCGGAGACCGACGAGGTGGTGGTCGAAGTCGGACTCCGGCCCCGGAGCCTCGACGAGTTTGTTGGCCAGGCTGAGCTCAAAGGGCACCTTCGGGTAATGCTGGAGGCCGCCCGGCGGCGCAGCCAGGCCGCCGACCATTTCCTCTTCGCTGGCCCTCCCGGCCTCGGCAAGACCACGCTGGCCCACATCGTGGCCACCGAGATGCAGGCCGAACTCCATGTGACGTCGGGTCCGGCGCTCGAGCGGGCTGGGGACCTAGCCGCCATCCTGACCAAGCTGGAACTGGGAGACGTCCTGTTCATCGACGAGATCCACCGACTGTCCCGGGCCGTCGAGGAGGTCCTCTACCCGGCGATGGAGGACTTTGAGTTGGACATCGTCCTAGGCAAGGGCCCGGCGGCACGTTCAATCCGCCTCGAGTTGCCGCGGTTCACCCTCGTCGGCGCGACGACTCGGACCGGCCTCATCACGGGACCCCTCCGGGATCGCTTCGGACTCACGGCCCGTCTCGACTACTACGAGGCCGAAGACTTGACCGACATCGTCACCCGAGCTGCCGGCATCCTCGAAGTCGATCTGGACGCCGACGGTGCCACCGAGATCGCCCGCCGTAGCCGGGGTACGCCGCGGATCGGAAACCGACTATTGCGTCAGGTTCGGGACTTCGCTCAGGTGGAACGCTCGGGGGTGGTCGACGGGGCGGTGGCCCGCGACGGACTGGCCTTTTTCGGAGTCGACACCCTCGGCTTGGATAAGCCGTCCCGAGAGATCCTGGTTGCGTTGTGCCGCCGCTTCGACGGTGGCCCGGTGGGCCTCAAGACGCTGTCCATCGCGGTGAGCGAGCCCGAAGACACCGTGGAGGACGTCTACGAGCCGTTCCTCATCCAGCAGGGCCTCCTGCTGCGAACGCCGAAGGGGCGGGTGGCCACGCCCGCTGCCTACGCCCACCTCGGTGACGAGCCGCCACCCACCCCGGAGGCCGCTGCCTCCCTGTTCGAGGACTGACGCGCCCAGCCACCAACGGGACCGAGGGTCGCCGGGTTCAGTCGGCGCCATTTCGGCCCGGCGTAGCTCCGTAGGCTGGACGACCGATGGGGCCGGACGACTTCAACTACCCGCTCCCCGAGGCAGCCATCGCCCAGGCTCCATTGGTCGACCGGGCCTCGGCCCGATTGCTGGACGCGACCGGTCCCCAGGTGGTCCACCGTGCCGTACGCGATCTACCCGACTTGCTGCAGCTGGGCGACGTGCTGGTCCTCAATGACACCCGGGTACTGCCCGCCCGACTGCGCCCGAACCGTCCGACCGGTGGCTCGGCTGAAGTGCTGCTGCTCCATCCGCTAGGTGACAGCCTTGACGACGGCTCGACGGGGCCCCTAGGCACCGTCTGGGAGGCCCTAGTCCGGCCCAGCAGAAAGGTGGCACTTGGTACCCGCCTGACCGTTGCCGATGACCTAGCGGTCGACGTCTTAGACGACCTGGGCGAAGGGCGTCGCGTCGTCCGTCCGGTGGACGCAGACGGAGAGCCCCTAGATCGCCCGTCGTTCCTCGCTGCGCTTGACCTTCACGGCGAGATACCGCTGCCGCCCTACCTGACTACCGGGATCGACGACCCAGAGCGCTACCAAACCGTCTATAGCGATCGCCCGGCCTCGGCCGCCGCGCCTACCGCCGGCCTCCACCTCACCGACGAAGTCCTTGACGCCTGCAAGGCCGCCGGTGCGCGCATCGAGTGCCTCGAGTTGGTGGTGGGCTTGGACACCTTCCGTCCGGTGGCCGTCGACGATCTCGACGATCACCGGATGCACGCGGAGTCATACCGGGTGCCTGAGGCCGTGCTGGCGTCATGCGGCGAGGCCCGAGCCGCTGGAGGCCGAGTGGTGGCCGTTGGTACCACCACCGTGCGGGCACTCGAGTCGGCGGCACGGTTCGGTCCGAACGGGGACACCGACTTGTTCATCCGTCCGCCATTCGACTTTCAGGTGGTGGACGTCCTGATGACCAACTACCACCTGCCCAGGTCCACCCTGCTGGTCATGCTGGAGGCCTTTGCTGGTTGCGGCTGGCGGGATCTTTACGCGACGGCGCTGAACGCCGGGTACCGATTCCTCTCCTTCGGGGACGCGATGCTCGTTGGTCGAGGAGGGCTCGCCGGCGGTGGAGGAAAAGTTGGAGAGGAAGTGCCGTGAAGGCTGACTTCGACCTGGAGTACAGCGACGGAGGAGCCCGGTCTGGAACGGTGACAGTTGCCGGTGGGACGTTCCGAACTCCGTGCTTCATGCCGGTGGGCACCCGGGGAGCGGTCCGCCACCTCTCGTCGGTCGACCTGGCCGAGCTGGGTGCCGAAGTGGTGCTCGGGAACACCTATCACCTGATGTTACGGCCCGGTGCAGACGTCGTCCGAGCCCACGGTGGCCTGGCCGGCTTTGCCGGTTGGGACGGCCTGACCCTGACCGACTCGGGCGGCTACCAGATCTTCTCCCTGCAACCGAAGGTCGACGACGAAGGGGCGACGTTTCGGTCCACCTATGACGGTTCCACCCATGTCCTGACCCCGGAGGGAGCGGTCTGCATCCAAGCCGACCTCGGTGCTGACGTGCAGATGGTGCTCGACGTCTGCCCAGCCCTTCCCGCCACCGACCGGGTCCTGCGGGCCGCCGTGGAGCGAACCGCGCTCTGGGCCGACCGGGGTCGCCGCGCCTTTCTCGAACATCCGGACGCCCGGGAACGACAGAGCCAGTTCGGCATAGTCCAGGGTGGGACCGACCCCGTCCTTCGGGTCGAGAGCACCGAGCGGACCCTGGAGGTGGGGTTCGACGGTTACGCCGTGGGTGGGCTCAGCGTGGGTGAGACCCGAGATGAGATGTTGGAACCCCTCGCGGCAGTCACCGGACTGCTGCCGGCCGACCAGCCCCGCTATTTCATGGGCCTCGGCGATCCGGCCGGCCTGGTGGAGGTGGTGGCGGCCGGCATTGACATGTTCGACTGTGTTCTGCCCACACGACACGCCCGCCATGGCACCGTGCTGACCACGGCCGGCCGGCTCAACCTCCGCAATGCCCGGTTCGCCACCGACGAGGGACCGCTAGACCCGGACTTCCCCAACGGCCCCTCCTCGCGGTGGTCTCGGGCCTACCTCCGCCACCTCCTGATGACCGACGAGCCGACCGGGCGGCGCCTGCTCACGCTCCACAATCTGGCGTGGTTGCTCGACTTTGTGGACCGCCTCCGGATCGCGATTGGGAACGGCACCTTCGAGGCTTTCCGGGCACGCACGCTCAAAGTCTGGGGCTGACCGGCACGGCCGTCGGTGGGCGTAGGCTCACCGGGTCCCACGGCGGACGGCCGACGACGGCCCGGATCGCCCCGTTCCACCTCGCACCAGGAGCACCCCATGGCTGGCTTCCTCCCCCTGATCCTGATCTTCGGGCTCATGTACGTCCTGATGATCCGCCCCCAACAGAAGAAGGCCAAACAGCAGCAGGCGCTGGTGGCCTCTATCTCGGCTGGCGACGAGGTGCTCTTGAACTCGGGCATCTACGGCACGGTCAACGAGGTCGACGCTGATGACCCGAATGTGCTCTGGGTCGAGGTGTACCAGGGCGTGGAGTTGAAGGTCCGCCGTGGCGCGGTTGACCAGCGTCTGAACGAGCCGACAGCTGCCGTCGAGGAGCCAGCCGAGGACGCCGACGAGGACTGAGTCCGACCCGTCGGCAACCTCTCCCTGCCGGTCCTCCCGCCTGAACACCCGACCCAGGATCCTCTGTGCCCCGTCGTCAGCTCGTCCTGCTTCTGAGCATCGTGATGGCCAGCGTTCTGGCGTCGGTAATGACCGTCGTGTGGGACAACCGGCCGCTGCTCGGCCTCGACCTGCAGGGCGGGGTGTCGGTGCGTCTCGTGGCCACCGAGCCGGCCAGCGAGGAGATGCTCGACCAGACGGTCGAGATCATTCGGGACCGGATCGACGGACTCGGCGTGGCCGAGCCGGAGATCTCTCGCACGGAGTCGGGTGTCATGGTGTCGTTGCCCGGCGTCGACGACCAGGAGCGGGCCCTCGAGTTGGTCGGCACCACCGCTGAACTCCGGTTTCGGCCGGTTTGCGGGATCTCCACCACCCCGGCACCCGAGACAGCGGCCTCCGGCACTTCCAGCGGCCCGTTCGCCGCCTGCTCAGAGGCAACCTCAGGCGCCGTGATACCCGCCGTCGGCCCCGATGGGACCACCCTGCCCGAGGACGACCAGCCAGAGGACTTCGTGGTCCTCGGGCTGCGCGGCGACCAGGCCCGCCAGCGCTACCTCCTCGGGCCGTCGGTGCTGACCGGCGAGGCGGTGGCTGATGCCAATGCACTGTTCATTGACTACGAGTGGCAGGTAGGCCTCGACCTCCAGGGTGGAAGGGTGGGCGTTGACGGGTTCAACGAGGCAGCGTCCCGCTGCTTCTCCGGTCAGCCCTCGTGCCCCCGAGTGGAGGGCTCGCCCAACGGTCGTCTGGCTGTCGTTCTTGATGGACAGATCGTGACCGCCCCGTCCATCCGGGCGCCCCAGTTCAAGGCCGACGCCATCGTCATTTCGGGCGGCTTCCCCAAGGACGAGGCTGACGACGTGGCTCTGGCCCTCAGGTACGGCGCTCTACCCGTCGAACTGGAGCCAGAGAACACCCGGGTCGTGTCGGCCACCATCGGCGAGGACTCGCTGCGGGCCGGCGTGGTGGCTGGCCTGGTTGGCCTGCTGTTGGTCGCTGTGTTCATAGTGGGCTACTACCGAATCCTCGGCCTCGTGGCCCTTTCAAGTCTGGGCATCTCAGGGGCGCTGCTCTGGGCGATCGTGGCCCACCTCGGGACCCAGTCCGGCTTGGCATTAACTCTGGCTGGGGTGACCGGACTCATCGTGGCCATCGGCGTATCGGTTGACTCCAACGTCGTCTATTTCGAGCATCTCAAGGAGGACGTGCGAGACGGCCGCACCGCCCGCTCCAGCGTGGACAAGGCGTTCCCCATAGCGTTCTCGACCATCGTCAAGGCAGACGTGGCGTCGCTGATCGGCGCCGGGCTCCTGTGGGCGTTGACCGTGGGCGCGGTGCGGGGCTTCGCCCTCTACCTGGGTCTGGCCACCATCCTTGACCTGGTGGCCACCTACTTCTTCATGGGCCCGATGATCCGACTGCTGGCCACCACCCGTTGGTTCGCTGAGCACCCCCAACGCTTCGGGCTCCCGGCCTCCGGCGCAGTGGGTGCCACTGGTGGTCGAGCCTCCGATGCTGCGGGAGCGCACGCATGAAGGCCATCCGCGGCTTCTACCGGGGCGAGTCAGCGGTCGACTTCCCAGGCCTGTGGCGCCGGGCGGCCATTGGATCGGGTGCGGCGGTCCTTGTCGGTCTCCTGTCCTTCGTGGTCCTCGGCCTGAACCTCGGCCTCGACTTCGAGGGCGGCACCTCATACGAGATCCGGGCACCAGGGGCCTCGGTAGGCGATGTCCGAGAGGTGCTGGCCGATCTCGATGCCGCCGAGGCCCGCGTCCAGCTGGTCGACGACGACCGCGTCCTAGTGCGGTCCGACGTGCAGGATCCGGCCAGGGCGGCTGAACTACGGGCCGGGCTCGAGGCCGACCTCGGCGAGGTCGTGGCCTTCGAGCAGGTCGGCCCCACCTGGGGCGAAGAGGTCACCGACAAGGCGGTCACTGCTCTGCTCGTCTTCTTTGTAGTGGTGGCCCTGTACATCGCTGTCCGCCTCGAGTGGAAGATGGCTGTTGGTGCCCTCGTCGCCGTGGCACACGACATCGTGGTCAGTGTCGGCGTCTACTCGGTATTCCGGTTCGAGATCACGCCGGCCACCGTCATCGCCTTCCTGACCATCATGGGCTACTCGCTGTACGACACGATCGTCGTCTACGACAAGGTCCGAGAGGTCGTGGCCCGTCTCGGGGCCACTGAGCGCTACACGTACGCCGAACTAATGAATCTGGCTCTCAACCGGGTGGCCATGCGGTCCATCAACACCAGCATCACGTCGGCCATCCCGGTTCTGTCGATGCTGCTGGTCGGTTCAGTGGTCATGGGGGCGGCCACGCTGCGGGAGTTCGCTGTGGCGCTGCTGGTCGGCATCGTGGCCGGCTCCTACTCGTCGCTGTTCGTGGCGTCGGCACTCGTGGCCCGTCTCAAGGAACGCGAGGAGCGGTGGCGGCGAATCGGCGACAAGGTCCGGGGGCGGTCCGCCGACGACGGTTCGACTGGTACCCGGGTGATCGCCCGGAGCGAGGTAGCGGCGGCCGAGACCCGTGCTGCTCCCCGTCGCTCGCCTGGTGGCGGGCCGGCGAAGCGCCGCCCACCTATGACGGCGCCGGGCACGGGTGGTGTGCCACCACGTCCCCGCAAGAAAAAGCGCTGAAGCGCTGCCACTGTCCGCGGGCTACCCCTGGCACGCCCACCGACTCTCTGAGTCCCTAGGGCGCGGAACTAGCGTGGCGGCATGAGGGCGACCACTGGAGGCTCGGCCGTGGAAGCCGAGGAGGTGACAACACCTTGGCCACGATGACTCGCGTCCTGCCGTGGCGGCGGCGCCCCCGACAGGAGGTCGATGAGACCTCGTCACTGCTAACCACCTTCCGGGAACGCCACCCAGGTGCGGACACCACATTGATCGAACGGGCTTACCGGGTGGCGCTTGACGCCCACGCCGGCCAGACCCGCAAGTCGGGCGAGCCGTACATCCATCACCCGATGTCTGTGGCCACCATCGTGGCTCGGCAGGGCCTAGATGACGTCACGGTGGCCAGCGCCCTGCTGCACGACGCCGTCGAGGACACCTCAGTGAGCCTTGATGACCTCGAGCGGGACTTTGGCGTCGACGTCCGCATGATCGTTGACGGGGTCACGAAACTGGACCGACTCCACTTCGACACCAAGGAAGACCAGCAGGCGGCCAGTGTGCGCAAGATGCTCGTTGCCCTGGCCAAGGACCTCCGGGTGCTGATCATCAAGTTGGCCGACCGACTCCACAACATGCGGACCTTGGCCGCACTACCCGAGCACAAGCAGCAGCGGGTGGCCCAGGAAACCCTCGACATCTTCGCCCCGTTGGCCAACCGCCTCGGGATGCAGGAGGTCAAGGACCAGCTGGAGGATCTGGCGCTGGCCACCCTCCATCCGAAGCGATATAGCCAGATCGACCAGATGGTCCAGGACCGGTCACCGGAGCGTGATCTCTACCTGGCCCAGGTCATCGGAGAGGTTGAGGCTCGGCTCGCCGAGGTCGGCATCACCGGCACCGTTGACGGCCGACCCAAGCAGTTGTGGAGCATCTACGAGAAGATGATCGTGAAGGGCCGGTCCTTCGACGACATCCACGACCTGGTCGGGGTGCGGGTGGTTGTCGACAACGTGCGCGACTGCTACGCAGCGCTGGGGACCATCCACGCTACGTGGAAGCCGGTTCAGGGGCGGTTCAAGGACTACGTGGCCATGCCCAAGTTCAACCTCTACCAGTCGCTGCACACCACCGTGGTCGGACCGCAGGGCAAGCAGGTGGAGTTCCAGGTCCGTACGCACGAGATGCACGCCCGAGCCGAGCACGGGGTGGCCGCCCACTGGGACTACAAGGCCCAGTCACCATCGGACGAAATGGCCTGGTTGGGTCGGATCGTGGAGTGGCAGGCCGAGACCGAGGACCCCAGCATCTTCATGGCCAACCTGAAGACCGACCTCGAACTGGACGAGGTCTACGTCTTCACGCCTCGGGGCAAGGTGGTGACCCTGCCAGTGGGGGCTACGCCGGTTGACTTCGCCTACACCATCCACACCGATGTGGGGCACGCCTGCGTGGGGGCCAAGGTGGGTGGACGGCTCGTGCCGCTAGACGCTCAACTAACCACCGGGGACACCGTTGAAATCGTCACCTCCCGGCAGCCGGATGCCGGCCCCAGTCAGGACTGGCTGCGGTTCGTGGCCACCCACCGGGCATCGTCCAAGATCAAGCACTGGTACTCGCAGGAGCGCCGGTCGGACGCCATCGACGCCGGCTATGAGGAACTGGTGTCGGAGCTCCGACGGGCCGGGCTCCCGGTCCGCGAGGTGCTGGACGGTCTGGAACTGGCCGAAGCGGCAGCGGCCATGAACTACCAGGAGTCCGATGCCTTGTACGCAGCGATCGGCGAGCACCATGTGTCGGCCCGCTCGCTGGTCGCCCGCGTGGCGCGGACGCTGCGGGCCGACGAGCCCGTCCTCGAGCCGTCACAGACCCGACGTCCTCGACGAAACACCGGGTCCGTAGGCGTCCACGTGGAGGGACTCGACGACCTGCTGGTGCGACTGTCGCGATGCTGTACCCCAGTCCCGCCCGATGGGATCATCGGCTTCGTCACCCGTGGCCGTGGGGTCAGTGTGCACCGGGCCGACTGCGCCAATGCCGTCTCGCTTACTGCCGACCAGGCTGATCGCCTGATCGACGTCGAGTGGGACGAGGAGTCCGACGGCCACTTTGTGGTGTCAGTGGTCCTCAAGGCCCTCGACCGCCCCGGCCTGCTCCGCGACGTGACCGGGGTACTGGCCGATCACCACGTGAATGTGCTGGCCACATCCACATCGACCAGCGGGTTGGACCGGGTGGCCACGATGCGCTTCGACTTCGAAATGGGCGACCCGGGTCATCTGGAGAGTCTTCTGCGCATGCTCCGCAGGGTTGATTCGGTCTACGACGTGCACCGAGTCGTTCCCGGTGGCGGTGACTGAGCTGCCATCCGTCGGCCCACCGGTGCGCCGGTAGCCTGCACCCCCGTGACGGACCACGCCTTTCGGGCCCCAAAGGGCACGCGCGACATCATGTGGCCGGACTCTGCCCGGTGGCGTGCCCTCGTGGAGGTGTTTGCCGACGTGGCGGGCTCGGCCGGCTACCTCGAGGTAGTCCCGCCGATGTTCGAGCATGTCGAGGTCTTCCAGCGCCTCGGCGAGGACACCGACGTGGTCCGCAAGGAGATGTACGCCTTCGAGGACAAGGGCGGCCGCACGATGGCTCTGCGACCTGAGCAGACCGCCTCGGTGGTCCGGGCCTTCGCCGAGCACCGACCCTCAGTTCCATACAAGGCCTGGTACTCCGGGCCCAACTTCCGGTATGAGCGGGCCCAGAGGGGACGCTTTCGCCAGTTCGACCAGGTCGGCGTGGAGGTCCTCGGTCCGCACGACCCTCACCTCGACGCAGAGGTCATCACCCTTGCCTGGCGCTTCTATGAGCGGCTCGGGCTCCGTCAGGTGAAGTTGCTCGTGAACTCCCTCGGTAGCGCTGAGGACCGGGCCCGGTACGTTGACGCGCTCCGTGGCCACTTCGAGGCGAACCTGGATGCCCTTAGCGAGGAGTCGCGGACCACCTTGGCCACCAACCCGCTCCGGGTGCTCGACTCCAAGCGCGAGGTTGACGCGGAGGCGGTGGCCGCCGCACCACAGATGCTGGACCACCTGTCGGACGACGCGGCCGTCCACTTCGCCTCGGTCACCGCGGCGCTCGATTCCGTCGCCGTGCCCTACACCGTCGCCCCCCGCCTCGTGCGTGGCCTCGACTACTACGTCCGGACCACCTTCGAGTTCGCTGCCGAGGCTCTCGACGCGGCGCAGAACGCCGTGGGCGGCGGTGGCCGGTACGACGGCCTAGCCGCGGAGCTTGGCGCGCCGGAGACTCCCGGCGTGGGCTTTGCGCTCGGCGTCGACCGCACCCTGCTGGCCTGCGACGCCGAGCGGGTATTCCCCCCACCGACGACGGCGGTCGACGTGTTCGTGGTCGATACCACGGGCGGCGACGAGGCTGTGGTGCTGGCCGACCTGATCCGGGAAGCCGGCCTGCGGGCCGACCGAGCCTGGGACGGCCGGTCCATGAAGGCCCAGATGAAGGCCGCCGACCGGAGCGCCGCCGCGGTGGCGGTCATCGTCGGGGAGGACGAGAAGTCGTCCGGCACGGTGACCGTGCGAGACCTCCGGGGTGATGGTGGGCAGGAGACCGTTGAGCGCGACCAACTGATCGAAATCCTACGAATGAGGCTCCGTTGACCGACTACTCCACCTCCATGCGCACCGACCGGTGTGGTGACCTCCGGATCGACGACGTCGGTCGCACCGTCACCTTGTGCGGCTGGGTCGACCGTCGCCGGGAACATGGCGAGCACCTTGCCTTCGTCGACCTGCGTGACCGCAGCGGCGTCGTCCAGTTGGTGGTCGATGGCGCCCACGACCTGCGCAGCGAGTTCGTGCTCCGGGTGACCGGCACGGTCCGCGAAAGGCCGGCAGACACCGCTAACGACGCCTTGGCCACTGGAGCCGTGGAGGTCGACGTCCAGAACGTCGCGGTGCTGTCCGCCGCAGAGCCGCCACCCTTCCCGTTGGACGAGCGGACCGAGGTGGACGAGGTGCTGCGACTGCGCCACCGCTACGTCGACCTCCGACGCCCCCGCCTCCAACGGAACCTCGAGGTACGGGCCCAGGTCAACAGCGCGGTCCGAGGCGCCATGGAGGCGCAGGGCTTCATCGAGGTTGAGACTCCGATGCTGGTGGCCAGCACGCCCGAGGGCGCTCGCGACTTCGTGGTGCCGTCCCGCAAGGAACCGGGGTCGTTCTACGCCCTGCCCCAGAGCCCACAGATCTTCAAGCAACTGTGCATGGTGGGTGGCGTCGACCGCTACTACCAGATCGCCCGCTGCCTCCGCGACGAGGACCTGCGGGCTGACCGCCAGTTCGAATTTATGCAGTTGGACGCCGAAGCCAGCTTTGTCTCCCAGGACGACGTGCTGGGCTTCATCTCCCACGCCGTCTCTGCAGCCGCCGAGGCCGTGACGGGCGAGCACCCGGGCGAGATCGACCGGATGACCTGGGAGGACGCCATGGAGCGGTACGGCTCCGACAAGCCCGACGTCCGCTTCGGGATGGAGTTGGTCGAACTGACCAACGTCTTCGCCGACACCGAGTTCCGGGCATTCCAGGCTCCGTGCACCAAGGGCATCCGGGTTCCTGGCGGGGCCGACACGTCGCGAAACCGTCTCGACGACCTCACGGACAGTTGCAAGCGCTGGGGGGCCAAGGGTCTGGTCTGGATGCGAGTCACCGCCGACGGATTGGATTCGCCGGTGGCCAAGTTCCTCACTGACGACGAGCAGGTCGGCCTGAGGGCGGCCATGGAGGCCCAGGTCGGTGACCTGCTGTTGATCGTGGCCGACGAGCGTCAGACCGCCCGTCACATCCTCGGCCTGCTACGTCTCGAGATGGGTCGCCCCCCGGTTACCGAAGGCGGTCTCCACTTCCTGTGGGTAGTTGACTTCCCGCTGTTCGAGGCCCTCGACGAGGCTGGAAATCCGATACCGGCCCACCACCCCTTCACCATGCCGCACGAGGACGACGTCGGCCTGCTGGACGACGGCGACCTGCTGACCATTCGGTCACAGGCCTACGACCTAGTCCTGAACGGCTGGGAGCTCGGCTCGGGAAGTGTGCGGATCCATCGCCGAGAGGTCCAAGAGAGGATCTTCTCGGTTCTGGGGATCGGTCCGGAAGAAGCCCAGGCCAAGTTCGGCTTCTTGCTCGACGCCTTCCGGTACGGAGCCCCGCCGCACGCCGGCTTCGCCTTCGGCATGGATCGGCTGACAGCCATCCTGGCCGGGGAGGAGAACATCCGCGAGGTCATCGCCTACCCGAAGACCCAGTCGGGGGCCGACCCGCTGACCGACGCTCCGACCCCCATCGACGACCGTCATCTCGAAGAACTGGGCCTCAGGGTCCTCCCGCCTGTCGAGTAGGCCTTCCGCCCTTTGAACAGGTTTCCGCCGAAGGTAAGGCCGGCGGAGAGAGTGCTCGTCCGGCGGCAGGTACCGTCGACAACGTGACCGGTGACCTGTTCGCCAACGCGGCATCCGACCGTCTGGCTAGGCGCGCCCCGCTGGCCGACCGCCTCCGGCCGACTCGGCTCGACGATGTCGTGGGCCAGGACCACCTCTTGGGTCCGGGCCGACCGTTACGCCGCCTGATCGAGGCCGACCGGTTGTCGTCGGTGGTGCTCTGGGGTCCGCCGGGGACCGGCAAGACCTCGCTGGCCCGGCTCATTGCCCGGGTCACCGCCCAGGAGTTCGCCGAACTGTCAGCGACCAGCGCCAGCGTGAAGGACGTCAGGGAACTGGCGGCGGCCGCCGAGGCACGGCTTGGCGAGCGAGACATTGGCACGATCCTGTTCCTCGACGAGGTCCACCGCTTCAACAAGGCCCAGCAGGACGCCCTGCTGCCGTCGGTGGAGTCGGGACTGCTGGTGCTGATCGGGGCGACCACCGAGAACCCCTACTTCGAGGTCAACGCCCCACTCCTGTCGCGCTCCACGCTGTTTCGCCTCGAACCACTGGACGATGCCGCTGTCCGACGCCTGTTGAAACGCGGACTGGAGGCGGAAGGTTCGACGGCCGACGACGACGCTCTGGACCTACTGGTCGACCGGGCGGCGGGCGACGGCCGCCATGCCCTGACCAGCCTCGAAGTAGCCGTCGCCCTCGCCTCGGGTCGGGCTAGCGGTGGAGACGTCCGGCTGGCGTGCGACGACGTTGAGGCAGCCCTGGGGACCAAGGCCATCCGGTACGGCCGGGACGCCCACTATGACGTGGTCAGCGCCTTCATCAAGTCCATTCGGGGCTCCGACGTGGACGCCGGCCTCTACTGGCTGGCCCGGATGCTCGACGCCGGCGAGGACGCCCGGTTCATTGCCCGCCGCCTCGTCATCTTGGCCAGCGAGGACGTCGGTATGGCTGATCCAATGTCGCTGGTGGTGGCCGACGCGGCGGCCCGCGCCGTGGAGTTCGTGGGCCTGCCGGAGGCCAAGTTGAACTTGGCCCAGGCCGTCGTTCACCTGGCCACCGCACCCAAATCCAACCGAGTAACCACCGCGTTGGGAGCGGCCGAGGCCGACGCCCGGTCCGCTGGCACCGGCGAGGTGCCCATACACCTCCGCGACGCCCACTACCGGGGTGCGGCCACTCTCGGCCACGGTGAGGGCTACGACTACCCGCATGACCATTTGGAGGGGTGGGTTGACCAGCGGCACCGCCCAGCCGAGGTAGAGGGGAACCGCTACTACGATCCGACGTCACACGGCTTCGAGGCGGACGTGGCCGACCGCCTACGTAGGAGCGGAGAGGGAGCCTGATGCGACGTCGATTGGTGTGGCTGCTGGGTGGCTGGGTGGTCGGGACTGCCACTGCGGCGTGGCTGCGTCGACGCGTCCGGCGGGGGGTCCGTCGGTACGCGCCTGAGTACCTGCGCCGGGAGGTAGTCGATCGGGCCTCTGCGGTGGCTGACGGGGTTCGCCGGATCTCCCGGGAGGTCGTCGCCGCCGGCCGAGATGACGCCCGCTCCGGGCCGGCGGTCCAGCGACCAGTCGACCATCGGCCCGCGGCCCGACGGCACCGAAAACCTGTCGGGCCGCCTCCGCGGCGTCCCTAGGCTGGACCGACTATGACCACCACCGGAACCCTCGACGGTCCCGTGACAGCGCAGGCCGTTCGCCGCGCCTTTGTCGACTTCTTCGCCTCCCACGGCCACCACCATGAGGATTCCGGCAGTCTGATCCCGCACGACCCGACGCTGCTATTCACGGTGGCCGGCATGGTCCCCTTCAAGTCCTACTTCGTGGGAGAGCAACCGGCGCCTTGGCCTCGGGCGGTCACCGTCCAGAAGTGCGTCCGAGCCGGAGGCAAGCACAACGACTTGGACGAGGTGGGCCGCACCAGCCGGCACCTCACATTCTTCGAGATGCTGGGTAACTTCAGCTTTGGCGACTACTTCAAGTCTGAGGCTTGCGCCTTTGCCTGGGAGTTTATGACCACTCGCCTAGGCCTTGATCCAGAGCGCCTCTGGATCACGGTGCACGTGAGTGACGACGAGGCTGAGGCCATCTGGCGCGACGAGGTCGGGGTGCCGGCCGAGCGCATCCAGCGTCTCGACGAAGACAACTACTGGCGGATGGCCGACACCGGACCATGCGGGCCCTGCTCGGAGATCTTCTGGGACAAGGGGCCCGAGTTCGGCGACGACGGCGGGCCAGCCCACGGCGACGAGGAGCGCTTCATCGAGATCTGGAACCTCGTCTTCATGCAGTTCGAGCAGCACGCCGATGGTTCGATGACGCCGCTGCCCGCCCCGTCCATCGACACCGGCAGCGGACTGGAACGGATCCTGAGCGTGCTCGAAGGCGTGGAGTCGGTGTGGGAGACCGACGAGTTCCGCCGCCTTCTGGGCCGCATCGCCGAACTCAGTGGCGTGGCTCACGGCGAGGATGAGCGGAGCGACGTCTCCCAGCGGATCCTCGCAGACCACGCCCGGTCGTCGACCTTCCTTATCAGCGACGGCGTGTTCCCCAGCAACGAGGACCGGGGTTACGTGTTGCGGCGGATCATCCGCCGGGCCGTTCGTCACGCATGGCTGCTCGGTGTCGAGGATCCGATCATGCCCGAGTTGGTCGACGCCGTCGTCGCCATCATGGGCACCGACTACCCAGAGGTGGAGCGCAACCACAACTTCGTGCGTGATGTTCTCGACCGTGAGGAGCGACGGTTCCGGGAGACGTTGCGCACCGGTTCGGTCATCCTCGACGACGCCCTCGACGACCTCGGCGACGGCGCGGCCTTGGCCGGCGATGTCGCCTTCAGGCTCCATGACACCTACGGCTTCCCGCTGGAGTTGACCGAGGAGATCACTGCCGAGCGGGGCATCGTCGTGGACCTCGAGGGCTTCCGGGCATCCATGGCCGACCAGCAGTCCCGCGCCCGGGCAGCCCGGAAGGACGCTGGTGGGGTCGCCTCGTCCGGCGATCTGCGCTCGGTGCTCGAGGAGCACGGACCAACCGAGTTCGTCGGGCGCGACGTGGACCAGGCCACGGCCACAGTCCTCTACCTCGACAGCGAAGTGGTAGTGCTTGACCGGACCCCGTTCTATGCCGAGTCCGGCGGCCAGATCGGCGACACCGGGACCCTCGCCTCGGATACCGGGACCCTCCGGGTGCTGGACACCACGCTGGCCCTCGATGTCCTGCACCAGCACCGCGTCGAGGTGGTAGACGGCGAGGTCACCGTGGGCCAGGAGGTCCGTGCGGCCATTGACGCCGAGCGCCGGTCGGCCATCAGGCGGAACCACACCGGCACCCATCTGCTCCACTCAGCACTGCGTCGGGTACTGGGAGACCACGTGAAGCAGCAGGGTTCCCACGTCGGCCCCGACCGACTGCGGTTCGACTTCAGCCACTTCGAGGCCTTGACCGCCGAACAGGTGGCCGCCGTGGAGGACTTGGCCAACGCCGACATCCTTGCCAACCCGACCTGCCGGCACTTCGAGACCACGAAGGCCGAGGCCGAGGCCGCCGGGGCTATCGCCTTCTTCGGCGACAAGTACGGCGACACCGTCCGGGTGCTCGAGGCCGGGCCGCATTCCACCGAACTGTGTGGCGGTACCCATGTGGGCGCCCTCGGCGACATCGGTCCACTCAAGATCATGACGGAGGGTTCCATCGGGTCGAACATCCGTCGTATCGAGGCGGTCACTGGCATGGTGCCCATCAACCGCCTCCGTGAGGCCGAGGCGACGCTCGTCGAGGCGGCCGAGATGGTCGGCGTACCCGTCGACGACGTGCTGGACGGCCTCCGCCGCCGCCTGGCCGAGGCCAAGGCTCTGCAGCGGGAACTGGAAGAGTTCCGTCGCCAGGCCGCCCTGGGTCGGGCTGGCGAGTTGGCGGCCATGGCTGACGAAGGCATCGTGGTCGCCCGGGTCGACGGCATCGACCGCGCCGACCTCCGCGGCTTGGCCATGGCAGTCCGCGATCACGACGGGATCCGGGCCGCCATCCTCGGCACGGCACCCGAAGAGGGAGGGGCCGCCCTCGTCTCGGCTGTGTCGGCCGACAGCGGCCTCGACGCCGGAGCCCTGTTGGCCGACGCTGCGAAGACGATCGGCGGCGGTGGACGTCCCAACCCCGATGTGACGATGGTCGGCGGCAAGGCGCCCGAAGGACTCGACGAGGCCCTCGAACAGGCACAGTCGGCGGCCCGGGCCGGCTGACGTCCGTGCGGGCCCTCGGCCTCGACCTCGGGACGAAACGCATCGGCGTCGCGGTCAGTGACGGCGAGGGTCGGCTGGCCACGCCGGTGGACGTGGTGCAGCGCACAGGCGACCGGCAGCAAGAGCACCGTGCTCTCGTGGACCTGGCCGCCGAGTGGGAGGCCGAGGTGGTGGTGGTCGGCATCCCTTACTCGCTGGACGGCTCAACCGGCCCGATGGCCCGAACCATGGCTGCAGAGGCATCTGATCTGGCAACCGTGATGGGCGACCGGTTGGGCGTCCCGGTCGAGACCTACGATGAACGCCTGACCACCGTGACCGCCGAACGGTCCCTCCGAGACCAGGACCTCCGTGGCCCTGACCGCCGACGGGTGGTCGACATGGTGGCCGCCTCGGTGATGCTGCAGGCTTGGCTGGACGCCCGCCGGGCCTCGGGGGGCCATGAGGCCGGAGGCTCACAGTGACCGATCGCCCGCCTAGCACCGGACCGGGGTCCGAAGTCGACGGGCCATGGCCGGAGGACGGGGTCCGGCCAGACGTCCGGTGGGTCCGCCACCGTCCTCCCATGGGGCCGTTGCCCCGCTGGGGTTTGGTGGTGGCCGTCGTCGTCTTGGCCGTGGTGGTCGGCTCGCGCCTGTTCGTCGATTGGGTACGGGACCAGACGGTGCCCGAGGGCCTCCCCGGCGACGAGGTGGAGTTCGCCATTGTTGAGGGTTGGTCGACCAACGAAGTGGTGGCCGCCCTGGGCGACGCTGGAGTGGTGGACAATCCGGCCATGTTCCGGCAGTGGATGCGCTGCCCGGCGGCCATCCGATGGCTCATTGACTGCCCGACCGGCCGTGAGTACACGTTCCAGGCTGGCGACTACGTTCTCCGCGAGCACCTCGGCTTCGATGCCACTGTCTCCCTGCTGGAAGAGGGACCGCTTCCCGACGAGGTCATCCGGGTCACTATCCCAGAGGGCCTGACCGTCGAACAGACTGTCCAGCGATTGCTTTCCCAGATGCCATTGTTCGAGGAGGACGACCTACGGGCCGCCATGGTCAGCGAACGCCTCGCCTGGGAGCACTACCCGACGGACCTGCCCTATCGCCTGGCCGAGGGACTCCTGTTCCCCGACACATACCAGTTGGACGAGTTCACGGTGGCCGACGAGATGGGGCTCCTGGTGCGGATGCACCGGCAGTTCCTGAAGGTGGTCGACGACCTCGATCTCGAGGAGCGGGCGGCAGTGGTGGGCCTGACCCCCTACGAGGCAGTCGTGCTGGCGTCGTTGATCGAAGAAGAGGCCCGACTTGACGGCGAGCGGGCCAAGGTCAGCCGGGTCATCCACAACCGCCTGAATGCCGGATGGCGCCTCGGGATCGACGCCTCAAGTCGGTACGCGGTAGGCAAGACGGCCGGCGAACCGATGACTACGGAGGAACTCAACGTGGTTTCCCCGTGGAACACCCGGGTGGTGGTAGGCCTGCCTCCGACCCCCATCGCCGCCCCGGGTCGGGCTTCGCTGGAAGCCGCAGTGGCCCCCGAGCCGGGTGACTGGATGTACTACGTGCGCACCGACGAGGGCGATGTGCAGGGTGCCCACACCTTCGCCACGTCGGCCTCCGAATTCGAGGCGGCGAGGAGGATCTGCGTGGAGAAGGATCTGGGTTGTGGCTGATTGGAACCCCGCTCCCAGCACTGCCGACCTGAGGCCACCGGTCTCTGGTCGGACGCGTCTGGCCGCCGTGATCGGCGCCCCGGTGCGACACTCACTGTCGCCGACCCTCTTGAACGCCGCCTTCGCTACCACTGGTCTGGACTGGGCCTACTTGGCTTTCGAGGTGCCCGACGGTGGGGCGACCAGCGCCCTGCAAGCCATGCGAACCCTCGGATTCGGAGGCCTATCGGTGACCATGCCCCACAAGGCGGCGGTGGCCGCCGCCGTGGACTGCTGCACCCCGGAGGCTGAGGCCCTCGGGGCGGTGAACTGCGTGGTGGCCGACGACGGCATGTTGGTTGGCCACAACACCGACGGTGGAGGCTTCATCGACGGCCTCTCGCACGACACCGGGCTGGACATGGGAGGACGTCGAGCAGTGGTCCTCGGTGCGGGTGGTGCGGCGCGCGCCGTGATCCGGGCCCTGGGCGAGGCCGGTGCCGCCGAGGTGGCCGTTGTGAATCGAACCAGGGATCGGGCCGTTGGGGCGGCGGCGCTGGCCGGCTCTGTCGGCCGGGTCGTCGATGGCGACGACACGGCCGGGGCCCTAGCCAATGCCGACCTAGTGGTGAACGCAACACCTCTCGGTATGGCGGGCACGGCGTCAGGGACTGATCTCCCGGTCGATCCGAAACTGGTCCCCGAAGGGGCGGTGGCCGTCGACCTGATCTACCACCCTGTCGAGACAGCTTGGATGGCGGCACTTCGCCGCCGGGGCATCGAAGTCCACGGGGGACTCTCGATGCTGGTCTTCCAGGCGGCCCGGGCCTTCGTTCTCTGGACGGGGAAAGAGGCGCCGGTGGAGACGATGGCTACTGCCGCACGCTCCGCTCTGGTGGCCCGCTGACCGGCCTCGAACCTGAGGGTGGCCAGCCTGCTCGCCCTGATGTGGGTGCTGGCTCGGTCTCCGGGCGGGAATGCTCCCGGATGGTCGAGGGGGCCGTCGGTAGCCTGTGGTGATGGCCCAAACCCCTGTGTCGCCCCGTCGCCACGTGGCCCTGATCGGCCTTATGGGCGTGGGCAAGACGGCCGTTGGCGCTGCCGTGGGCCGACGGACCGGTCGTCGCCACATCGACCTTGACCGGGCCGTCACCCAACTGGCTGGCCGATCCATCGGGGTGATCTTCCACGAGAGTGGGGAACAGGCCTTCCGGGACCTCGAGGCGGAGTGCCTCGCTCTGCATCTGACCCTCGAGGATCCGCTCGTTCTGTCGACCGGTGGCGGTGTCCTGGGCCGCGAGGAGAACCGGGAGGCGCTAGCTGCTGCCACGGTGGTCTGGCTTAGAGCTTCGACATCAACGCTGGCTGCCCGTGTAGGCGATGGGGCCGGCAGACCGTTGCTGGCCGACGACGACCCGGTGGCCGTAATCGAACGCCTAGTCGTTGAACGGGTGCCCGCCTACAAGGCGGCCGCCGACTTTGTGGTCGACACCGACGACCGGACGGTCGACGAGGTGGCGGACGCGGTGATCGAGGCCCTGTGGGAACTCGAGCCCGTCGGGGGTGCCCGGTGATCGAGGTCCGTGTTCTCTTGCCCGGTGAACGCTCCTACCCGGTGCTGGTCGGCCGCGGCTGCGTGGACCGACTCGCCGACAGCGTGGCCACTGAACTCCCGTCGGCAGCGCGCGCCGCCGTAGTCACCCAGGCCGGGATCGGGGTGGCCGTGGATCCCGGAATCGAGTACCGGGTGTTCGAGATCCCGGATGGCGAGACGGCCAAGGCGCTGTCCACCATCGAGGACCTGTGCCGAGCGTTCGCCTCCTGGGGCCTGACCCGCGGGGATGTGGTCATCGGCGTGGGCGGAGGCGTGGTGACCGACGTAGCCGGATTTGCCGCGGCCTCCTATCACCGGGGACTGCCCGTTGTTCACGTGGCCACCACACTGCTGGCCCAGGTCGACGCGGCCATCGGCGGCAAGACCGGGGTGAACCTCCCCGAGGGGAAGAACCTGGTTGGGGCGTTCTGGCAACCGTCGCTGGTCCTGTGCGACACGGCCACCTTGGACACGTTGCCCGACCGAGAGATGCGATGCGGACTGGGCGAGGTGGCCAAGTACCACTTCCTCGGGGGGGACGACCTCGACGACCGTGACTTCGACTCCCGGGTGGCGAGGTGCGTGGAGATCAAGGCCGAGGTGGTGGCCGCCGACGAACGCGAATCCGGACGTCGGGCGGTCCTTAACTACGGCCACACCCTCGGCCACGCCATCGAGACCACAGGCCGGTACGACCTGCGCCATGGCGAGGCCGTCGCCGTCGGCCTCGTCTACGCCGCCGAACTGGGCCACGTCCTAGGCCGCATCGACGCCGATCGGGTACTCGAGCACCGCCGTATCGTCGACGGCTACGGCCTGTCCGGGCGTCTCCCTGAGGGAGCCGATACCGACGAGTTGATGACGGTGATGGCCCGAGACAAGAAGGCTGTGGACGGCCTGACCTTCGCGCTCGACGGTCCCGTCGGCGTAGAGGTGGTGGCCGGGGTGAACGCCGACACGGTGCGGTCCACCCTCGAGGCGGTCCGGTGAGCCCCCGACACCGCAGTTCATCGCCGGGAACCGGTACGGGAGGGCGGACCGGCCGGTGGGAGACTGGCTGCCATGAGTGAACTAGTCGTCCTGCTGCTGTCGGGACCCAACCTGAACCTGCTGGGCGAGCGGGATCCCCTGGTGTACGGAAGCGAGACGCTGGCCGACCACGTGGCGGCAGCCACCGCGGCGGCGGCTGAGCGCGGCCTAGCCCTAGAGCATCTCCAGTCAAACCACGAGGGCGACCTGGTCGACGCAGTGCACGAGGCCAGGGGACGTTGTGCCGGCATCGTGGTCAACCCCGGCGCCTTCACCCACTACGCGTGGGCCGTCCACGACGCTCTGGCCGCCTTCGACGGACCCATCGTGGAACTACACCTCTCCAATCCGGCGGCCCGTGAGCCATGGCGGCACACCAGCGTGGTGGCCCCGGTGGCGGCTGGGACGATCGCCGGCTTCGGCGCCGCCGGGTACCGCATGGCCGTCCAGGCCATGGCCGACCTGCTGGAGGCGTGATCTCACCGGGTTCCTCGGTCGACGCCCTGCCGCCGATGCGGACGGCCGAACGGCTGGACCGACTCCGTGCACGACTCTCGGAGGATGGGGTCGGGGCGCTGTTGGTCACGACTGCGACGAACGTCCGGTACTTGACAGGTTTTACCGGTTCGGCCGGTTCCCTGTGGGTCGACGAAGCCCGGGCCGTGCTGGTCACCGACGGCCGCTATCAGGACCAGGCCCCCGGGGGGCCTGGTC
>JAZADN010000007.1:0-3455 GCA_036123585.1 Actinomycetota bacterium
GTCGGGACGGTCCACTGCAGCAGTGTTGACCGACACTTTGTCGGCACCGGCCCGCAGGATGGCCCGGACGTCTTCCACCGAGCGGATACCGCCACCCACGGTGAACGGGATGAACACCTCCTCGGCCACGTGGCGGACCATGTCCAGCGTGGTGTCACGGGCCTCCGAGGAGGCAGTGATGTCGAGGAAGACCAGCTCGTCAGCGCCCTCAGCGTCATAGCGGGCGGCCAGCTCGGTGGGGTCTCCAGCGTCCCGAAGACCAACGAAGTTGACGCCCTTGACGACGCGTCCAGCGTCGACGTCGAGACAGGGAACGACCCGAACAGTCTCCACCTCAGGCGCCCTCTCCCCCGGAGCGTCTGGCCGTGAGCCGATGGGCCGCGTCGGCCAGATCAACGGTTCCCTCGTAGAGAGCCCGTCCGAGGATGATCCCGGCAATCTGGCGGCCGTCCACGTCGAGGGCGACCAGGTTGTCGAGGTCTCCGAGGCACCCCACCCCGCCGGACGCAACCACGTCGACGTCGGTAGCAGCTAGGGCGCCCGCCAGACCGTCGAGGTCAGGCCCCTCGAGGGTGCCGTCGCGTTCTATGCGGGTGATGACGAAAGCCGCCGTGCCCAGACCCGAGTAGAGGGCCAGGGCCTCGTCGAGCCGCAGGCCACTGCCCTCGGTCCAACCCCTGACGGCCACCTCGTCACCACGCACGTCGAGACCGACGGCGACGGGGCCGTGGGCGGCCACGGCGGGAACTAGGTCGGGATCCTCGACCGCCGCTGTGCCCAGCACCACGCGGGCCACTCCAGCATCGAAAAGGGCCCGGGAGTCGTCGACGCTTCGTATCCCGCCGCCCGTCTGGACCGGCACGTCGAGGGCACCAGCCACGGCGGCCACAACCGGGCGGTTAACGGGCTCACCGCTCCGAGCCGCGTCTAGGTCCACCACGTGAACCCAGTCGGCTCCTGCCTTCTGGAAGGCCAGGGCCCGGGCGACCGGGTCGTCGTCGTAGACGGTCTCTCGGTCGTAATCGCCTTGCATCAGGCGCACGCAGCGACCGCCGCGCAGGTCGATGGCAGGAAAAAGGGCAGGCGCACTCACATGCTCTCCCTTCCAATGCGGCGAGCCTCGACGAGTGCCACGAAGTTGGCGAGAACCTGCAGTCCAGCCGCCCCGGACTTCTCGGGGTGGAACTGGCAGGCCCACAGGTCCCCGACCGCCTCCGCTGCGCAGACCTGAGCGCCGTACCGGCAGGTGGCCACGGTGGCCGGGCCGACGGGGGCGGCATAGCCGTGGACGAAATAGGTCCACGGATTGCCACCCAGGCCATCGAACATCGGGTGGTCAGCGGCGTCGACTGTCGGCTCGAGGCGATTCCACTGCATCTGGGGCCGCTTCACGTCACCGATTAGGACTCCGACATTGCCATCCAGCACGCCGAGCCCGGTCGAGTCCGGTGATTCTTCACTGCCGTGGTGGAGCATCTGGAGCCCCACGCAGATCCCAAGGAAGGGCGGCGCGGTGCCCGAGGCTGCACCATTGGCCGCCCGTTGTGCGATAGCCCGCAGACCAGAGTCGGCAAGGGCCTCCAGACACCGGCCGAAGGCTCCCACTCCGGGCAGGATCACACCATCAGCAGCAGCCACCAGATCGGGGTCGTCGGTGAGGCGGGCATCGGCACCTACCTTCTGGAGAGCCTTCTGTGCCGAGCGCAGGTTGCCGATTCCGTAGTCGAGGACAACCAGCAACGGATCCTGGGGCGTCGAAAGGTCGGTCACAGGCTTCCTTTGGTGGATGGCATGTCTCCTCCCTCGACCATCACGGCGTCTCGCAGGGACCGGGCCACGCCCTTGAACGAGGCCTCGATGATGTGGTGGGTGTTCCGTCCCCGGATTGACGTCAGGTGCAGGGTGATCCGGGCGGCCACGGTGAAGGCCCGCCAGAACTCCTCCATCAACTGTGGGTCGAAGGGAGGGTCGCCGAGGATCTTCTCCCCGGGAAACTCCACCTCGTGGTGCAGGTAGGGACGCCCCGACAGGTCGAGGGCCACGTCGACCAGAGCCTCGTCGAGCGGCACCCGCACTGAGGCGAAGCGACGCACGCCAACCTTGTCGCCGAGGGCCTCGGCGAATGCCTCGCCAAGGGCTATGCCGACGTCCTCGACAGTGTGGTGGGCGTCGATCTCCAGATCGCCGCGGCACGACACCTCCAGCCCCATGCCGCCATGGCGGCCAAGTTGGTCAAGCATGTGGTCGAGAAACGGAATGCCAGTGGATGCAGACACGCCGGTGACCTCGGTCCGGTCCAGGTCGACGGCGACCGAGATGTCAGTCTCCTTCGTAGTGCGTTGGCGGCGGCCGATGCGTGCCATGTCAGTCCCCTTCCGTGGACGGGTTCTCGAGTGCCTCCCGGAGGGCGTCGAGGAAGCGGTCGTTCTCGGTCCTCGTGCCGACGGTGACCCGCAGACACCCCTCGATGCCAGGCATGGTGGTGAAGTCCCGGATCAGCACCGAGCGGTCCAGCAGGGCCTGCCAGACCACGCGTCCGGGGCGGGACTCGGGCCGGAACAGCAGGAAGTTGGCCTGCGAAGACCAAGTGGTGACCGGCAGATCTGCCAGAGCGGTGGCCAAACGTTCACGTTCGGCGACCAGTGTGGCGACCCGATCAGCCATGGCATCTGCGTGGCCCAGAGCCAGGATGCCGACAGCCTGCTTGAGGGAGTCCAGGTGGTACGGCAGGACCACCTTCTCGAGTTCGCTGACGCACCACCGGGGGGCCAGCAGGTAGCCGAGACGGACACCGGCCATGGCCCACGTCTTGGAGAAAGTCCGGCTGACCACCAGGGGTCTGTCGTCGGCCAACTGACTGGCGGCGCTCGCTTCCGCGAACTGTCCGTATGCCTCGTCGACGACCACCATGCCGCCGTAGCCCGCCGCTGCCTCCACGACGTCGACCACGAGCTCTAGTGGGTCGACGGTCCCAGTCGGGTTGTTGGGTGAGCAGAGGAACACAAGGTCGGGGCGTTCAGCGGCCAACAGGCCCAGTACTCCATCTCGGACGAGGCGGTGGTCGGCGTCGCGTCCGCCACGGACCACCCTGGTTCCAGTGGTCCCGGCGATCTGGGCGTACATGGCGTAAGTCGGCTCGAAGATCGCCGCGGATCGTCCGTGGCCACCGTAGGCGAGGCACAGACTCTGCAGCACTTCGTTGGAGCCGTTGGCGGCAAACACCTGACCGGGCTCGACGCCATGCCCCTCGGCCAGGGCGGCGCGCAGGGACGTGGCTCTCCGGTCCGGGTAACGGTGCCATGCTTGGTCTCCCACCACCGCGGCCACCGCTTTGGTGAAGGCGGCAGGGGGTGGCACCGGCGACTCGTTGGTGTTGAGGCGGACGGCGACATCGACCTGCGGCGAGTGATAGCCCTCCATGGCGACGACGCCGGGACGGGCTACAGGTAGCACGG
>JAZADN010000008.1:0-14781 GCA_036123585.1 Actinomycetota bacterium
GAAGCCACCGACGACGCACCGGCGGAGGAAGCCACCGACGACGAGGAGTAGACCGGGCCCGTGCCGGAACTTCCCTCTGCACCACTCCGGGCGGTGACCGACGACGAGGTCGCCGTCTTCCGACGCGATGGCGTCGTCCACCTTCCGGGGATCCTCCCCAACGCCTGGCTTGAGCAACTCGCCGGTCCGGTTGAGGCCACCATCTCCGACCGGACCGTCACCACCGACATGACGGCGCTTCGGGCCGAACTCTCCGACGACGTCAGCGTCGATCACGGTCCCCGTTTCTTTTCCGGGATCGACCACTGGCACCACGACACCGTCTTCGCCGCGTTCGCTACCCGATCACCCCTCCCGGGCATCGCCGGCGCTGTCCTCGACGCGGCACAGATCCATCTCTACGAGGACTCGGTCCTCGTCAAGGAGCCCGGTGCCGCCGAGGCCACCGTCCTGCATCAGGACCTCGGCTACTTCCACCTTGAGGGCGACCGAATCTGCACCATCTGGGTGCCACTCGACTCCGTCGACGCCGAGACCGGCGCCGTCTCCTACCTCCGGGGCTCCCAACGGTCGGGCCTCGTGCACCGACCCAACTGGTTCGTGACCGACGACCCGCTACCCGGCGCAGCCGGCGTGCCCGTCCCTAGCATCGCCGAGGACGATGACCGCTTCGTCCGATTCGACGCCTACCCCGGCGACGTCATCGTCCATCACGCTGCCACCCTTCACCGGGCGGGTCCCAACCAGTCGGCCACCCGGCGACGGCGCGCCGTCTCAGTCCGCTACTGCGGCGACGGCACTGTCCACAGGATCCGCCCCGGCTCACCCCTCAAGCCTCACCACGAAGGGCACCGCCACGACGGCGCTTACGACACACCGATTCGGTCCAGTGACCCAGTAGTCGACCATCCCGGGTGTCCGATGGTCTGGGAGCGACCCGTAGGGTCGGCCTGGTGACCGCCCCCTGGGACACCATCCCCCACCTCATCGACGACGCCGCCGAACGCTTTGCCGAACGGGAGGCATTCGTCGACGAGGACCGCCGGTGGTCGTTCATCAACTACCGGGACCGGGTCCACGAGGCGTCCCGCGCTCTCATGGCTCGCGGCATTGGCCACGGCGATCGGATCGCCGTCTGGGCTCCTAACCTGGCCGAGTGGGCCGTCGCCGCTCTTGGCGCCCACTGCGTCGGTGCGGTCCTCGTTCCCATCAACACCCGCTTCAAGGGCCGCGAGGCCGCCGACCTCCTGGAGCGTTCCTCGGCCCGCATCCTGTTCACCATCACCGACTTTCTCGACGTCGACTACGTGGCTCTGCTTAAGGAGGCTGGAGCCGAACCCGACAAGTTGGCCACCCTTGACGAGGTGGTGGTGCTCCGGGGCACCGTCCCTGACGACTGCACCGCCTGGAACGAGTTCGTGGCAGCCGGCGCCGCGGTTGACGACGCCGATCGGGCGGCCCGTTCCGCTGAGGTCACTGGCGACGACCTATGCCACATCATGTTCACCTCTGGCACTACAGGTGTTCCCAAGGGGGCGATGCTTCGGCACTCGGCCGTGTGTCGAGGGTTCCTGTCGTGGAGCAACGTCATCGGCCTGGTCGAGGGCGACCGCTATCTGGTGGTCAACCCGTTCTTTCACGCCTTCGGTCTCAACTCGGGGATCCTGGCTTGCCTCATGAAGGGCGTGACCCTGGTGCCCCATCTGGTGTTCGACGTCCCGTCTGTGATCCGACGGGTCGCCGAGGAACGCATCACGATGCTCCCCGGGCCGCCGGCCATCTATCAGACGATCCTCGGTCATCCCGACGAAGACCTCCCCGACCTGTCCACGCTCCGCCTAGCTGTGACCGGCGCGGCGGCCATTCCCGTCCAGATGATTCACGACATGCGCGAACGCCTCGGCTTCGAAAAGGTGGTCACCGGCTACGGCCTGACCGAGGCTTCCGGCATCGCCACGATGTGCCGCCACAACGACGACCCGGCGCTCATCGCCGGCACATCGGGAAGAGCCATCGACGACGTGGAGGTAATAGTCGTCGACCCGGACGGCACACCGTGCGCGCCGGGCGAACCGGGGGAAGGAGTGGTTCGCGGCTACCACGTGCTGGTCGGCTACCTCGACGATCCTGACCAGACCGCGGAGGCTGTCGATGCCGACGGCTGGCTCCACACCGGCGACATCGGGGTGATGGACGCCGACGGCTACCTCGACATCACCGACCGAGTGAAGGACATGTTCATCAACGGCGGGTTCAACGTTTACCCGGCCGAGGTGGAGGGCCTGATGCTGGCCCACCCGTCAATCGAACGGGTGGCCGTCGTCGGGGTCCCCGACGAGCGCCTAGGCGAGGTCGGCGCCGCCTTCATCGTCCCAGCGGCCGGCACCAAGCCCGACGGCGAGGAACTGATGGCCTGGTGCCGGGCCGAGATGGCCAACTACAAGGCACCCCGACTGGTCGAAGTGGTGGATGACCTTCCCATGAACGCCAGCGGCAAGGTCCTCAAGTTCGAACTGCGTCAGCGGGCCGCCGCGAAGCGGTCCACCTAACCCCGCCCGGGAGGGCACCGGTAGCCTTCCACCGGTCATGAGTGATACCCCTTCCACCGAAGCCGTCTCGGCCCCCTACCCGGACGTGGACCGGCCCGACTTCCCGGCCATCGAGGAGCGGGTCTTGGCCCGCTGGGGCGACGAGGGCACCTTCACCGCCTCGGTCGACAACCGCCCCGTCGACGACGAGTACGTCTTCTACGACGGCCCACCGTTCGCCAACGGCCTCCCCCACCACGGCCATTTGCTAACCGGCTACGTAAAGGACGTCGTGCCCCGCTACCAGGCCATGCGGGGTCGTCGAGTGGAGCGCCGCTTTGGCTGGGACTGCCATGGCCTGCCCGCCGAGATGGAGGCCGAAAAGGAACTGCCGGTCTCCGGCCGGGCCGACATCATCGAATACGGCATCGACCGCTTCAACGAGCAGTGCCGCACCTCGGTGCTGCGCTACACCGCCGAGTGGGAGAAGACGGTCACCCGTCAGGCCCGGTGGGTCGACTTCGAGGACGACTACAAGACCATGGACCGCTCCTACATGGAGTCAGTCATGTGGGCCTTCAAACAACTCTGGGACAAGGGCCTTGTTTACGAGGCGTTCCGGGTCATGCCCTACTCGTGGGGCGCAGAGACCCCTCTGTCCAACTTTGAGATTCGCCTTGACGACGCCACCCGACCCCGCCAGGACCCGGCCATCACCGTTGCCTTCGATCTCGACCTGGCCCATGGCGACCCAGGCCCGATGCGGATCCTCGCGTGGACAACCACGCCGTGGACGCTGCCGTCCAACTTGGCGCTGGCCGTCGGCCCCGACGTCGAGTACTCCCTGAGGCAGGATGACGACGGCACTGTGTTCGTCCTTGGCGCCGACGCCGTCGAGCGCTACGCCGCCCAACTGGAAGGCACTACCGATGTCGGTACCTGTTCTGGCACGGACCTGGTGGACCGCACCTACCGGCCGCTGTTCGACTTCTTCGCCGAACGGATCGACGCCTTCCGGGTGCTTGCCGCAGACTTCGTCGACGCCTCGGACGGCACCGGCGTCGTCCACATGGCCCCTGGCTTCGGCGAGGACGACCAGGTGACCTGCGAGGCCGCCGGCATAGAAATCGGACAGGTCGTCCCGGTCGATGATCGGGGATGCTTCACCGCCGACGTCACACCGTGGGCCGGCACCAACGTGTTCGAGGCCAACCCGGACATCATCCGCCACCTCAAGGAGGCAGGCCGGGTCGTCCGCCACGACACCTACGAGCACAATTACCCGCACTGCTGGCGGACCGATACGCCGATCATCTACAAGGCCATCTCGTCGTGGTACGTGAAGGTCACCGACCTCACAGATCGCCTACTGGCCACCAACGCCCAGATCAACTGGGTGCCCGGGCACATCCGCGACGGTCGCTTCGGCATGTGGCTTGAAGGCGCCCGCGACTGGTCGATCAGCCGGAACCGGTTCTGGGGGTCGCCTATCCCGGTGTGGCGCAGTGACGACCCCGCGTACCCGCGGGTCGACGTCTACGGAAGCCTTGACGAGATCGAACGAGACTTCGGGGTCCGTCCCGACGACCTCCACCGGCCTTACATCGACGAGCTCACCCGGCCGAACCCGGACGACCCTGCCGGGACCTCGACCATGCGTCGGGTCCCGGAAGTACTGGACTGCTGGTTCGAGTCTGGCTCCATGCCGTTCGCCCAGGTGCACTACCCGTTTGAGAACCGGGAGCGCTTCGAGGAGCACTTCCCAGCCGACTTCATCGTCGAGTACATCAACCAGACCCGCGGCTGGTTCTACACGCTGCACGTGCTGGCCACCGCACTTTTCGACCGGCCAGCCTTCCAGAACGTCATCTGCCACGGAATCCTGCTGGCCGAGGACGGCAACAAGTTGTCAAAGAAGCTCCGGAACTACACCGAGCCGACAGCCATCTTCGAACTGCAGGGGTCTGACGCTCTGCGCTGGTACCTGATGTCGTCCAACATCGTGCGGGGCGGAGACCTGCGCATCGCTGACTCGGGCATCGATGATGTGGTCCGGCAGGTGCTACTGCCCATCTGGAACGCCTACAGCTTCTTCACCCTTTACGCGAACGTCGACGGCCATCGGGCCGAGATGCGGGCCGACTCCACCCGACTGCTCGACCGATACCTGCTAGCCAAGGCCCGACGCCTCGTCGAGGACGTGCAGGACCGGATGGACGCCTACGACCTGCCGGGCGCCACCACCGAGATCCAGGGATTCCTCGACGCCCTAAACAACTGGTACATCCGCCGTAGCCGCGACCGCTTCTGGGCGCGGGCCGATGGCTCAAGCGAGGCGGCCGCCGACAAGCGGGACGCACACGACACGCTCTACACGGTGCTCGTGACCCTGTGCCGAGTGGCCGCACCGTTCCTTCCCATGGTGATGGACGAGATCCACGACGGCCTGGTCGGTGGTGACAGCGTGCATCTGGTCGACTGGCCGAGCGCCGACGACCTACCGTCAGACCCCGACCTAGTGGACCGAATGGACCGCCTCCGCGACGTGGCGTCTACCGCGCTACGCCTGCGCGAGGACCACGGCCTCCGGGTCCGCTTGCCGCTGACGTCGCTGACCGTCGCCGGGGCCGACAGCGAAGGTCTGGCCGACCTGGTCGGCCTACTGGTCGACGAGGTGAACGTGCGCTCCGTGAAGTTGACCGACGATCTGGAGCGCCATGCCAGATTCGTGCTAAGGCCGGACGGCAGCGCCCTCGGGCCGCGCCTAGGAGGCGACGTCCAGGCGGTGTTCACCGCGGCTCGGTCCGGCAACTACGAGCGCAACGACGATGGCACGGTGACGGCAGCAGGGCACGTGCTGGCCGCCGGCGAGTTCGAACTGGGCCTCGAGTCGCCCGACGGCCTCACCGCGGCGTCCCTCGGCAGCGGCGACGCTGTGGTGGTGCTCGACACCGAGGTTACCGACGAGCTGGCCCGGGAGGGCCTGGCCCGCGACGTGGTCCGCCACGTCCAACAGGCCCGTCGCGACGCTGATCTGGTGGTGACAGACCGGATTCGCCTCGCCGTCGACGGGGACGAGGCGGTGGTCGACGCGGTCCGAACCCACGAGGACCATGTGTCCGCCCAGGTGCTCGCCGTCGAAGTGGTTGACGGGCCACTACCCGATGGAGCGGACGTCGTCGAGGCCACCATCGAAGGACACGTTCTGCGATTTGCGATTTCCCCGACCTGACGACGGCGCATCGGACTAGATCCGAACCTCGAGCGAGGCGCCCACGACGTCCGTCAGTCGTCGACGCGGCGCCCCTCCTCGACGAGGTTGATCTCCCAGATGACTTGCTCCAGCCGATCCGAAGCGGTGATCGTCGGGTAGCGCAAAGGGTTCTCGGGCGTCACGCAGGTGGGGATGGGGGCCAGCATCGTCCACGGCGTCGGATGGCAGAACTGGACCACCGAGTGCCGCTCGCCCGGACCGGCGGCCACCACTCGGTGGATGCCTGGCGGAATGACACCGTTGGTGAGGTGGTCGAGCATGATCCCAGTGTTGGCGATCACGTGGCCGTCCGGCGGCGCTGCATCCACCCACTCGTCGCCGACCTTGACTTGCAGGCCTGGGGCGGTTGCCCGGGGCAGCGCGGTGATCAGGTTGATATCGGCGTGCTCGGCGGCCCATACATGCTCGTCACCGGGGGCGGCGTCCATCGATGGATAGTGGAGCGCTCGGGTCAACGCTGCCCCGTCGCGCAACATCACGTCGAAGAAGCCCTCGTCGATCCCGAGACCGGCGGCCAGGATCCGTAGCATCCGGCGCTGCAACTCCAGCGTGACGTCGTGGAAGGCCATCAGCACCTCCGTGGTGCCGGGGATGTCGTCATCGGGCAGGGTGGGAGCGCTGTAGCGGTGCGGAAACCGCTTTCGGAGCGGGTGGCCCTCGGGGACCGGGGCGCTCCAGTTGAGCATCTCCTTCCAGTCCGGCACGTCGGAGATGGCGGCTGTCTCGACCAGCAGACCCGTGTAACCGGTCTGCCCGTTAGAACCCGCCACCGTGTAGCGGTCCTTTCGGTCCCGTGGCAAAGCGAAGAACTCGGATAGGCGTCCGTATGTGTCGTCGAGGAGATCCTCGGGGAGGTCGTGGCGGACGTAGACGAACCCGGTGGCGAGGCTGCGCATCGTGCCGTCAACGACGGCGCGCCGAGCCGCTGCGTCGCCGGACTCGAAAGCCTTCAGGTCCACGTCCAGGATCGGTGCGTTCACGCACGACACGTTAGGCCAGTGCATGGCACTGGGAGCCGGGTCGGAAGTCCTGAATCCTGATGGGAGTCGCTCCAAGGGGGCCGGTCACCTAGAGCGCGAAGGACGCCAATTCGGCCACCCTTCCGATCACCCCTCGCGCGACTTTCGCGGAATCTCTCTCTCTCCACCGCGAATCGCTTGACATGGTTGTAATTACATGCGTGGAATTCAGAACCCGGGACGCACGCCCGGCCCACCCCTCGACCGACTCGGGACTACCCGGATGCCGGCTTCACGATGGGGGCTGCGCTGCGAACCCGGGGAACAGGGTGGTTCGCCGAGAGTCGGTGGACCGACAGGCACCAGCGGGATACCTGGGCAGAAGGGCAGACAGAGAGATGGCACTCACCGAGGAGCGGGTCGGCGATACCGAACTCGACAGCGGCGGATCCACCACCATGAGGGTCCGCAAGCGCAACGGCGATCTGGAACCGGTTGATGTCAACAAGATCGTTCGGGCGGTCGAGCGCTGCGCCGACGGGCTGAGTGGCGTCGATCCGATGCGCGTCGCCACGCGCACTATCTCCGGCCTGTGTGACGGAGCGACCACCGAAGAGCTCGATGAGCTCTCCATCCGCACGTCGGCCGCCTTCATCGTCGAGGAGCCCAACTACTCCCGACTGGCTGCTCGGCTGTTGTCCACCGTCATCGATAAGGAGGTCCGCAACCAGGACATCCACTCCTTCTCCCAGTCGGTAGCCATGGGGGTCGAAGAGGGCCTAATCGGGTCCGATGTGGCCGAGTTCGTGGCCACCAACGCTCGCAAACTGAACGACACCATCGAGTCCGACCGAGACCAGCTGTTCGAGTTCTTCGGCCTGCGAACTGTCTACGACCGGTACCTGCTCCGCCACCCGGAGGACCGCAAGGTCGTCGAGACGCCCCAGTACTTCTTCCTCCGGGTGGCCTGCGGGCTCTCGACCTGTCCCGACGAGGCCATCCGCTTCTACCGGCTCATCTCGTCGCTGCAGTATTTGCCATCCAGCCCGACGCTGTTCAACTCCGGCACGAGCCACCCGCAAATGTCCAGTTGCTACCTCCTGGACTCGCCAGAGGACAGCCTTGACGGCATCTACAAGCGCTACACCGACATCGCACGGCTGTCGAAGTTCGCTGGCGGCATCGGCGTGGCTTGGCACCGCATCCGGGCCAAGGGCTCTCTGATCAGAGGCACCAACGGCTTGTCAAACGGAATCGTTCCGTGGCTCAAGACGCTCGACAGCTCGGTGGCCGCCGTCAACCAGGGTGGACGCCGCAAAGGCGCGGCTTGCGTCTATCTCGAGTCGTGGCACGCTGACATCGACGACTTCCTCGACCTGCGAGAGAGCACCGGCGACCCGCAGCGCCGCACCCACAACCTGAACCTGGCCAACTGGATCCCCGACCTGTTCATGGAGCGGGTCGAGAAGGACTGGCAGTGGTCACTGTTCGACCCGGCCAAGGTCCCGCACCTCACCGACCTTTACGGTCCGGAGTTCGAGACCGCCTACCTCAAGGCCGAGGAGGAGGCCGTCTACGAGCGTCAGGTCCCGGCCCGCGAGCTCTACAGCCGGATGATGCGATCACTGGCCCAGACCGGCAACGGCTGGATGACCTTCAAGGACGCCTCCAACCTGAAGTGCAACCAGACCGGCACCGACGGTCGGGTGGTCCACCTGTCGAATCTGTGCACTGAGATCCTCGAGGTCACCGACCAGAACGAGACGGCGGTCTGCAACCTCGGGTCGGTCAACCTCGGGGCCCTGGTAGCCGACGGGGCCTTCAACTTCGAGCGCCTCGCCGAGGTCGTGCGCCTCGCCGTACCGTTCCTCGACCGGGTGATCGACATCAACTACGACCCCACGCCGGAGGCATCGAACTCGAACTCGGCATGGCGCCCGGTGGGCATGGGACTGATGGGCCTTCAGGATGTCTTCTTCAAGTTGGGGCTGCCGTTTGATTCGCCTGAGGCACGCGAGTTGTCGGCTCGGATCTCCGAGGAGATCTACTTCAACGCCCTGTGGGCTTCGACCGAGCTGGCCGAGGCGACCGGCCCGCACGACAATTTCGGCCTGACACGGGCCGCCAAGGGAGACCTGCAATTCGACCTGTGGGGCGTCACGCCATCCGACCCGACCCGGTGGGAGACCTTGCGAGCCCGCGTTACCGAGCACGGGCTGCGTAACTCGCTGCTCATCGCTATCGCCCCGACGGCCACCATCGCGTCGATCGCCGGCTGCTGCGAGTGCATCGAGCCGCAGGTCTCCAACCTGTTCAAACGGGAGACGCTCTCTGGCGAGTTCCTCCAGATCAACCGCTATCTGGTACGCGAGCTCCAGCAGCGGGGCCTGTGGGACGAGGCCATGGCCAACCGAGTGAAGATGGCCGAGGGTTCCATCCAGGACGTCGAGGGCATGCCCGACGATCTCAAGGATGTGTACCGCACCGCTTGGGAGGTTCCCATGCGATCGCTGATCGACATGGCTGCCGACCGGGGCGCCTACATCGACCAGAGCCAGTCCCTGAACCTGTTCATGGAGTCGCCGACCATTGGCAAGCTCAGTTCCATGTATCTCCACGCCTGGAAGTCCGGTGTGAAGACCACCTACTACCTGCGGTCCCGTCCGGCCACGCGGATCAACAAGACCACTACCGGCGGTCCGGTGGGAGGCGGCGAACCAGCCGAGAAACCCACGTTCACCGACGCCGAGGCCGTGGCCTGCTCGTTGGAGAACCCCGAAGCGTGCGAGGCCTGCGACTGATGGCGCTGGCAGAGGTCCCCTTCGACGAAGGCGCGTTCGAGGAAGCCCCCGGACAGGCCCCTCCGGCCGCCAGTGCACGCCGGGCCAACATCCTCGACCCAGGCTTCGACCTGACGCTCCGGCCAATGCGGTACCCAGAGTTCTACGAGATGTACCGGGACGCCATCAAGAACACCTGGACGGTCGAGGAGATCGACTTTTCGGACGACATTCCCGATCTGGACCGCAAGTTGGTCCCGGCCGAGAAGCACCTCATCAACCGGCTAGTCGCCTTCTTCGCCACCGGCGACTCGATCGTGGCCAACAACCTGGTGCTGAATCTGTACCAGCACATCAACGCCCCAGAGGCCCGGATGTACCTGTCGCGCCAGCTCTACGAAGAGGCGCTGCACGTCCAGTTCTACCTGACGCTTCTCGACAACTACATCCCCGACATGGCCGAGCGCGAGGCGGCCTTTGCTGCGATCCACAACATCCCATCGATCGCCAAGAAGGGCGATTTCTGCTTCAAGTGGATGAACTCAATCGAGCACGTCGGTGAGCTGGACACCGACGAAAAGCGGAAGTTGTTCCTGCTGAATCTCATCTGCTTCGCCGCCTGCATTGAGGGCCTGTTCTTCTTCGCTGCCTTTGCCTACGTGTACTTCCTGCGTTCAAAGGGACTGCTCAACGGCCTGGCCGCCGGGACCAACTGGGTGTTCCGCGATGAGAGCTGCCACATGAACTTCGCCTTCGAGGTCATCAACACGGTGCGCCGCGAGCAGCCCGAATTGTTCGACGCCGACCTAGGCGAGCGCGTCTACGAAATGCTGGATGAGGCCATCGAATGCGAGTACCAGTTCGCCGAAGACCTCCTCGGTCAGGGGGTGCCCGGAATGTCGACGGCCGACACGAGGCAGTACCTGCAGTTCGTGGCCGACCAGCGCCTCGCCCAACTGGGAATGGAGCCCCGGTACAAGACGACCAACCCGTTCGGGTTCATGGAGCTCCAAGATGTTCAGGAGTTGACCAACTTCTTCGAGCGCACCGTCGCCGCCTATCAGGTGGGCGTTCAGGGTGACGTGGCGTTCGACGAGGACTTCTAGGCTCGATTCCCGGGGTTAACCCCCCCGCCGTCGCCGCAGCGCTACAACGGCCCCACCAGCGGCCAGCACCCCGGCCCCTACACCCCACGCCGCTGTCCACGTCCCGCCGTCGCCCGGCGTGTCGATTGCGCCGGGACCGATGGTCGTCGGAGGTGGCGGTCCGGTGGTGGCTGGCGCCGTCGATGACGGAACCAAGGTCGTGCGCGGCGCCGCCGAAGTGGTCGCTGGAGTCGTGGTTCCTGGAGTCGTGGTCCCTGGTGCCACCAAGGTGGTTGTGGCCACCGATCCAACCGACCCGTCGCCGGCTGTGACCACTTCGGGCTCGTGGAAGGGGCCGGTGACCTCGTAGGTCACGCCCACGTGACGCCCCTCCACTCCGTCGCCCCAGTCCAGTTCCGACACCACATCGCGAACCAGCGCCTCGCCCCGACCCCTCAGAGAGCTCACGTACATCCGAGTCCCCGACGGGTCGAAGCAGGGGCCGGTGACTGCCGAAAAGCGGTGGCCATCTCCCACCATTCGGCAGAATGGCCGCGCCACGTCACCCCCGTCTGAGTCACCACCGACGGAAGGGCTTAGGAGCACCACCTCCATGTCACCACGGTCCTCGACGGCGAACACTTCGCCCGCAGGAGACACGGTCAGGTCACCGATCCCAGCTAGCGGGCGGCGCCGACGCATCCCGTCCCAAGCCACCCGGTGTCGGCCGGCGGTCAGGTCCACGACATGGACCCGGTCGTCCAAACCAGTGGTGAACCAGAGCGTCTCGTCGTGCACGGCCACGCCCCCGCCCATGGGAATGACGGTCGCCGCCGCGGCCTGCACCCTCGTCGGAGCGACGGTGCCAGTCGGGTCGGCCACCGGGAGCCACGTCACGCTGCTGTCTAGATCGACCGCCATCGCCTCCAGCACGCCAGCCTCCAAGGACTCCGAAGCGAGGCCACCCTGCGATGGTGTGAAGCGGTAGAGGCGACCGTCCCGGTGGGCCTCGGTGAGGTAGCAGCGTCCATCGGCCGAGTTGACGGCCACCGACCCATGGGTACGCACCCCCAACGCCGGGCGGGGCATCGCGGGACGCTCCCCGGTCGGGTCGCACTCCCAGATCAGGCCCGCGCCGTCGCCACCGCCCGCACCATGGACCTCCTGGCAGGACAGCCAGGTCCCCCACGGCGTCGCAGCGCCCCGGCTGTTCGAATGGCTGCCTTCGAGAATCGGCCACGCCCCTGTGATCCGTCCCTCTGCATCGAAGGAAACCGTGGAGGCGCCACCATGCGGCAAACGCGGCGTCTGGAAGTCGAACACCTCGTGGTTGCAGGCCAGCAGCCACCCGCCGTCACCGATCGGGATGGTGCCTTTCCCGTCGGGAAATAACGGCCATAGCCAGTCGGTGCCGGCTACCGGCGTGCCGCCCTCCGCCACTACCCGGGCGGTGAAACCCTCTGGCAGGACAAGGCCGTGGGCGTCGGGGGACCTGCCCTCCAAAGAGCCATAGGGTTCATGATCGGTCGCAGTCACCGCCTCAGCACGGCGGGTCCCCGTGGCAAGACCAGTGACGGCAAGGCCGCTGGCGAAGAGACCACGAGCTGCCGCGACTCCGAGACCCGCCCTCACCCCGGTCCGGAGGAACTCCCGCCGGTAGATCGCTCAGTCCCCGCCGTCGGCAGCCACCCGACCCCCGAATTCCTCGAACAAACGCGCCGCGGCGGCCGACGGGTTGGTCCGGCCATCCAGGACGTCGTCCTCCTCGGCGGCCAGGCGGTCCAGCACCGCAGAATCGGAGCGCAGCGAGGCCAGCAGGAGGTCCTCGACCATGGCCCACATCCAGGCCAGGCGCTGGGTCCGGCGACGGTCCTCCCATTCCCCGGTGGCCATGAGCGCCTCGCGGTGTCCGAGGACTTGAGCCCAGAGGTCCTCAAGGCCGTCGCCGGTCAGACCTGAGCATGTCAGCACCGGCGGCGTCCACGACGGGCTAGACGGCTGGGTGAGCCGGAGGGCCGCCGAGTAGTCGCGGGCAGCAGTGCGGGCCGCCACCTCGTTGAGACCGTCCGCCTTGTTCACGGCGATCATGTCGGCTAGTTCCAGCACGCCCTTCTTGATGCCCTGGAGTTCATCGCCGGCACCGGGCAACATAAGTACGAGGAAGAAATCGACCATGCCGGCCACCACGGTTTCGGACTGGCCGATCCCGACAGTCTCGACGAGGACCACGTCATGACCGGCGGCCTCGAGCACCAGCATCGACTCACGGGTGGTGCGGGTCACCCCGCCGAGGGTGCCAGCGCTGGGCGAAGGGCGGACGAAGGCTGCCGGTTCGTTGGCCAGACGTGGCATACGGGTCTTGTCGCCGAGAATGCTGCCCCCAGTGATGGTGCTCGTCGGGTCCACGGCCAGCACGGCCACCCGGTGCCCGACGTCCACCAGGTGCATGCCCAGCGACTCGATGAAGGTGCTCTTGCCCACCCCGGGTACGCCGGTGATGCCAACCCGGTGGGCCTCGCCGACTTGCTGGGCCAACGCGTCGAGCAGCGCCGTGGCCTGCTCGCGGTGGTTGGGGAGGCTGGACTCGACGAGGGTCAGGGCTCGGCCGACCGACGCCCGGTCGCCGGCCAGGACACCGTCGACAAGCTCGGAGGCAACCACAGTCAGTCGCGTGTGGCTAGGGCGTCGAGCAGTTCCACAGCCGCCTCAGCCACCACCGTGCCTGGCGGGAAGACCGCCGAGGCTCCGGCGGCCAGCAGGGCATCATGGTCGTCGGGTGGAATCACCCCACCTACCACGATGGCCACGTCGGGCCGTCCGTGGTCGACCAGAGCGTTTCGCAACTCGGGCACCAGCGTCAGATGCCCGGCGGCTAGCGAGCTGACCCCCACCACGTGCACGTCGTTCTCGACGGCCTGGCGAGCCACCTCGTCGGGGGTCGAGAACAGCGGGCCGATGTCGACGTCGAAGCCCAGGTCGGCGAACGCGGTGGCGATCACCTTCTGACCCCGGTCATGGCCGTCCTGGCCCATCTTGGCCACCAGGATTCGGGGCCGTCGACCGGCATCGGCCTCGAAGGCGTCGACCCGGGACCGGGCGGCCACCACGGCCTCGCCGTCACCGACCTCGCTGTTGAAGACCCCGGAGATGGTACGGACCTCCGCCACGTGCCGCCCGAAGACCTTCTCCAGAGCGTCGCTGATCTCCCCGACCGTAGCCCTAGCCCGCGCCGCGCCGATGGCCCTCGCCAGCAGGTTGCCGTCGCCGGTCTCCGCGCACCGGGTCAGGGCTTCGAGCGCCGTCTGCCAGGCCACAGGGTCCCGTTCGGCCCGGAGGCGCTCCAGTTTGGCCAATTGGTCGGCTCGCACCTTGGCGTTGTCGACCTTGCGGAGGTCAATTGGATCGATGACCTCTGGGCGGTAGTGGTTGACGCCGACCACCGTCTGGCGTCCGGAGTCGATCCGGGCCTGAGTGCGGGCCGCCGCCTCCTCGATGCGGAGTTTGGGGATACCGGCCTCGATGGCCCGGACCATGCCGCCGGACTCCTCCACCTCGGCTAGGTGGACCCGGGCACGGCCCGCTAGGTCGCGAGTCAGGCGTTCCACGTGGTAGCTGCCGCCCCACGGGTCGGCTACTCGACAGGTTCCGCTCTCCTGCTGGAGGAACAGCTGCGTGTTCCGGGCGATTCGGGCTGAGAAGTCGGTGGGCAGGGCTAGGGCCTCGTCGAGGCCGTTGGTGTGCAGCGACTGGGTGTGGCCCTGGGTGGCAGCCATGGCCTCCACGCAGGTGCGAACCACGTTGTTGTAGACGTCTTGCGCTGTGAGGCTCCACCCAGACGTCTGGGAGTGGGTCCGCAGCGACGACGACCGAGGGTCGGTCGGGCGGAACTGGCGCATCAGGTCGGCCCACAGCAGGCGGGCGGCCCGCAGTTTGGCCACCTCCATGAAGAAGTCCATTCCGATGGCCCAGAAAAAGCTGAGGCGGGGGGCGAAGGCGTCTACGTCGAGGCCGGCCTCGACTCCGGCCCGCACGTACTCAACTCCGTCGGCCAGCGTGTAGGCGAGCTCCAGGTCGGGCGGGGCCCCGGCCTCCTGCCGGGGGGAGCCGGAGATCGCGATGGAGTGGGAGCGGGGCCTCTCGGCCCGGGGGAAGGCG
>JAZADN010000009.1:0-8723 GCA_036123585.1 Actinomycetota bacterium
GGACCGCCGGTTTCGCCAAGACGGGCCAGCGGCCCCGGGGAGCGACCAGATGAACAGCTGAACGCAGATCCACCCCCCGAGGCCGCCGGATAAATCCGGCGGCCTTCTCCGTTTTTCGGACCGGATCCATGCCTCGACCACCAAGACCCACCCCTCACGACCAGACCAAGACCCCTAACCGGAAACCCCACCCAGGAAGCGAAATGACCATGCAGGTGCTGACCTATGAACGAGAGACCTGGCGGCAACAGGCCGCGTGCGAACGCCTCGGCGTCCCCACCCGCGTCTTCTTCTCCGAGGACCTCGGGGAGATCGCTCTAGCCAAGAACACCTGCGCCGAGTGCCCGGTGATGGAGGACTGCCTCGAGGGGGCCATCCGCCGCCGCGAGCCTTGGGGCGTGTGGGGTGGCCAGCTGATTCGAAACGGCCACATCCTGGCCAACAAGCGACGTCGCGGTCGCCCGTCGAAGGTGCCGCGACCCGAGGACCAGCTGCCCGTGGTGCCCATCCCGGCGCGCATCCGACAGGAGCTGCTCTCGGCCTGACCGAGGCGGCCTGAGAACGCCAACCACGGACCGGGGTGACGCCCCGACGAGCCCCGGTCCGTGCGGCTCCCACCGTGCCAGTACCGTCGCGGATCGTGCCCCGATCCCAAGGCGGTCCCGGCGCCGCCCTCCTTGTCCTCTGCCTCGCCACGGCAGCCCCGCTGCTGGCCGCCGGGTGCGGCTCTGGCGACGCGTCAATGATCCACGACGACGTGGCCACCCTCCCTTTCCAGCGTTGGGATGGCACCTCGACCACGCTGGCCGACCTCGTCGCCGCGGACGGCCGCCCCTTAGTCGTCAACCTGTGGGCCACCTGGTGCACGCCCTGCCTCGAGGAAATGCCCCACCTCCAGGCCGCTCATGAGGACCGTGGCGACACGATCAACTTCGTTGGTCTCAACATCAGTGACTCACCGACCCGGGCTGCCGCCCGCGCCGACGAAATGGGCATCACCTACCTCCTCGGGCGAGATCCCGACGGCAACTTCAGCGAGGCGCTCGGCGCTGTGGGCCTGCCGGTAACCGCCTTCGTGAACAGCGCGGGCAAGGTCGTCCACGTCCAACACGGGCCGTTGGACGCTGAAGCATTGGCCACCGCCATCGCCGACCGACTATCGACTCCCTAACCCGGAAGATCCCATGATCGACGTCGGCCTCGCACTGCCTTTCACCCTCGGCCTAGTAACCGCGGTGAACCCGTGTGGTTTCGCCATGCTCCCCACCTGGTTGGGCTACTTCCTCGGCCGAGACAGCGCTGATGATGAGGCCCGCCCCGAACAGACGCTGCGCGGCCTGTCGGTCAGCCTGACCCTGACCAGCGCCTTCGTGCTGGTGTTCGGCCTTCTCGGCCTGGCCGTCAACACGATGGTCACCGAGGAGGCCGTGGCCTCGCGGACCCCGTGGGCAACCGTGGTGCTCGGCATCGCCTTCGTCCCGTGGGGTCTCGCCATGCTGTCCGGCCGCCAACTCCGTATCCCGTTTCTCAAGCCGGGGCGCGGACCCCGAAACCGGGAACTCTGGTCGGTCCTCGGGTTCGGCGCCTCGTACGCCGTGGTGTCGATCGGTTGCGCCGCCCCCATCTTCCTCCTCCACGTGGCTGACAGCTTCGGACGGGATGGAATGCTGGACGGGATCGCCGTCTACCTGGCCTTCGCCGCAGGGATGGCCGCCGTGGTCACGTCACTGACCCTGTCGCTGGCCATGGCCCGCGGTGGCGTGGCCCGCCACCTCCGCCGTCTGCTGCCGCACTTTGACCGGATCGGCGCCGTGTTCCTGATGCTGGGCGGCGCCTACCTGATCGTGTACGGCGTCTACGAAATCCGGATACTCCGCGATCCGGGGACCTCGTCTAACCCCATCGTGAACGCCGTCACCGATCTCCAGTCACACCTCACGAACTGGACGATGCAGGTTGGTGGCCTGCAACTCGGCCTGGCCCTGTGGTTGGTGGTGAGCACTCTCGCCGTCTGGGGGATCGGCCCAGCTCTTATGGGACGGTTTCGCCGGTGGACGTGGTTAGCCCTGGTAGCCGCCTGGGTGGTGGCCGAGGGCATCGTCCATCGGGGCGACCTAGTGGTTGTACCCATCGGCCGCCTTGTCGGTGACTGGCCGGCTCGTATTGGAAACTGGCTCGACGAACCGTGGCGCTGGGCGACGCCACTGGAGGTGCTGCTCACCGTCGCCGTGCTGCTCCTCGTCTACGGGACGGTCCGGGGCACAGTGGCCGGGCGCAGACGATGACCCGACCGGCGTCGAGTCCCGTAGACGACCGGTCCCCGGGCCGGGTCGAGCCCATCGGAAGCCTTGCCGACCTGCTGGCCCTGACCGACGTGGTGGAGGAACTCGAGGTCCGGTCCACGATCGGGGTGTGCGCCCTGCACGGTGGCGGCCTGGAACGGGCTACTGAGGTGGTGGCCCGCGAGGTAGCCGAGCGCACCGGAGCGTCGTATTACGCGGTGGTCCAGCCTGATGGGTGCCGCCGCCATCTGCCGTCCACCCTTTTCACGGCCGGCACATCCGATCGCCTCGACGCCTTCCTCGACCGCGTCGACACGGTCCTGTCGATCCACGGCTACGGCCGACACGACGACTTCTGGGCCGTGCTGGTCGGTGGTGCGGACCGAGCGACCGCCCACCACGTGGCCGGGCACCTACGGGGGGTGCTCCCCGACGAATACCGGGTAGTCGACGACGTGGAGGCCATGCCCCGCAGCCTGCGCGGCATGCATCCCGACAACCCGGTGAACCGGACTGGTGGCGGCGTCCAAGTGGAACTCCCACCCAGCATCCGATGGAACCGGGACCACCGCGACTGGTCGGATCGCGATGGCACACCACGTGCCGAACACCTGCAGATCCTGATCGACGGCCTGGTGGCCGCCCTTGAAGACCCGGAGCGACGGGTCTCCTAGGGGGCCCGGCGCTCCACGATCCACTCGTAGCCGTCGTGGCGGTAGCGGAGCCGGTCGTGGAGGCGATCCGGACGGCCTTGCCAGAACTCGACCATCAAGGGTCGGACCCTGTAGCCGCCCCAGTGCCCGGGGCGCTCCACGTCCCGGCCCGCCCAGCGTTCTTCCGCCGCGGCGTAGGCGGCTTCCAAGGTGGCCCGGTCGGCCACCACGGTGCTCTGGTCCGAAGCCCACGCCCCCAACTGGCTGCCCCGTGGTCGGGTAGCCCAGTAGGCGACGGACTCGTCCTCCCCTATCCGTTCGGAGGTCCCGGTCACCCGCACCTGACGCCGCAGTTCCGTCCAACTGAACGTCAGGGCAGCTCGGCCAGAGGCATCCATTTCGACGGCCTTGTCACTGGTGTAGTTGGTGAACAGGACGAACCCTTCGGCGTCGACCTTCTTCAACAGAACGTTGCGGGCCGATGGCCATCCGTCGACGGTGACGGTGCTCAGCACCATGGCGTTCGGCTCCCAATAGCCAGCTGCCTCGACCTCGCCGAACCAACGCTGGAACTGGGCGAACGGGTCGTCGGCCAGATCGGCCTCGTCGAAGCCTTCGGTCTCGTACGCCTCGCGCACCTCACTCAGGTCCATGCCCCATGCCGACATGGCGCCAGTCAATCACGACCCTCCAGACGCCGACCGACCGGGCTCGGGGTCGGGCCTAGGGTCGGACAATGTCGATGAATGGATCTCCCTCTGCGCGAGAACTTGCGTTCGTCGCCGTCGGAGGCGCAGTGGGCGCGGCCGCCCGGTGGGCACTTATCGAGGCAACAGCGGGTTCCGACGGTGGGGTCGCCGGGCCAGTGCTTCTGGCCAACGTGGTCGGCTGCGCCGTCCTCGGTCTGCTCCTCGGGCGGGGCGTCGCCGGTTCGGCCAGGCTTCTCCTCGGCGTCGGTCTCTGCGGTGGGCTCACCACGTTCTCCACGTTCGCAGTCGAGGTGGCAGATGCACTGCGCACCGACGACCTGCCCGGTGCCATCGGCTACACAGTGCTGTCAGTGGTCGGCGGCCTTTGCGCCTTCGTCCTCGGACGTCAAACCGGACGGGCAACCACGAAGGCACCCTCGTGCTGACCACCCGATTCCTGACGATGGGCGCGTTCCTACTGCTAGCCGGGGCCGGGGCCTCGCTCCGCTTCCTGGCCAGCCAGCCCAACAGACGTTGGCCGGGTGGCCACGTCGGCACGATGGCCGTCAACGTGGCCGGCTCGCTGGCCCTTGGGTTGCTGGCCGGAACCGGCGACGCCGCGCTCACAGTGGTCGGCACGGGTGGGTTGGGCGCCCTGACCACCTTCTCGACCTTCGCCGCCGACGCTACCGGGATGGCCAACACCCGCGTGGGGCGGCGCAACGGACGGGCCCTCGGTCACGTGGTCAACACCCTGGTGCTCGGCGTGGGCGCCGCAGCGCTCGGCCTGCACCTTTCTGCCTGAGCCAGTCCACCAAACGATCCCGGCCACAGAAAAGGGAATCGCCCGGTCGGGCGGCGCCCCTCAGTTGATGACCGTGGCGCCCCGCATATAGGGCTGAAGTACCTCCGGCACGGCGACCGTGCCATCGGGCTGGCGGTGCGTCTCGACCACCGCCGCCCATACCCGGGGCACGGCCAGGCCGGAACCGTTCAGGGTGTCGACGATCCGCGTGCCCTTCTCTCCGGAAGGCCGGTAGCGGACGTTGGCCCGACGGGCCTGGTAGTCGCTGAACCACGACACCGAGGACACCTCCAACCACTGGTCGGCACCCGGCGCGTAGACCTCGAGGTCGAACGTCCGGGCCGACGAACCGCCGAGGTCGCCTGCGCACAGGTCGAGCACCCGGTACGACAGGCCGAGGTCGGTGATGGCCGCCTCGGCCCGGCCGAGGATGTCAGCTTGCACCTCAGGGGACTGCTCTCGGGTGGCGTAGGCCAGCAGCTCGACCTTGTCGAACTCGTGGACCCGCAGGAGGCCACGGGTGTCGCGCCCCGCCGAACCGGCCTCGCGGCGGAAACACGAGGTGTGGGCCATGAGCTTCATCGGCAGGTCTGCCTCGTCGATCACCTCGTCGCGGTGGAACGACGTGAGTGGCACCTCAGCGGTCGGGATGGCCCACAGGTCATCCCTCTCCAGGTGGTAGGCGTCCTCCTCGAACTTGGGGAGGTGGCCTGTCGACACCATGGTTGCCGTCTTGACCAGCGTCGGTGGGCGCATCTCGCGGTAGGCATCTGCGTTGCGGTCCAAGCCGTACTGGATGAGCGCTCTACACAGGGTCGCTCCCATCCCGGAGTACATGACGAACATCGAGCCCGACAACTTCGTGCCCCGCTCGACATCGAGGATTCCCAACTGCTCGCCGACCTCCCAGTGCGGCACCCGCTGGTGTTCGCCATAGGCGTCCGGATCCCAGTTCTCGTGGCGGACCACGACGTTGTCGTGCTCGGTCAGCCCGTCCGGCGTGTCGTCCGACGGTGTGTTGGGGACTCGCAGCAGGATGTCTCGGACCTCGGTTGCCAGAGCGTCGACCTCGGCCGCCAGCTCGTCTTCGCGAGCGCCCAACTCGCGGCTTCGAGTCTGGAGTTCGGCGGCCTCGTCGGCCTTCCCGTCCCGGTGGAGGCCACCCACCTGTTTGGAGATGGTGTTGACCTCGTTGCGGACCTGGTCGCGCTCCTCGGCCAGCGATCGCTGTCGGGCATCAAGTTCTACGACCCGGTCGAGTGCTGAGGTGTCCTCGCCGCGTCGGGAGATGGCGGCCTTCACGGCCTCGGGGTCGGAACGCAGGAGCCGGATGTCGATCACGGTTCGAACCTAGCGGGGAGGCCCCGTCACGTCCCCTTCGAATCCGCGGTGGCCTCGGCAGCGTCGTCCCCGGTCGCACGGAACCGGAGGTGCCGACCGGCGGCGGGCCGCAACTGTTGGTTCTCCCGGTGGTGGATCCGGGAGTAGCCGATGAACTTCACGATAATGATCCCCCACAGGTAGAAGCCACCCAGCAGCTTCATGATGAGGCCGGCCGCCTGCTGGTCGGACCGGACCGTCACCCCGAAGGCCAGGTACCCGTCGTCGTAGTGCTTGTAGACGGTGCCTTCGGCGAAGGTCAGCCAGGCGGCCGGAATGGTCGGGATTACCGACATCAGGAATAGGTAGATCATCTGGCCGGGCACCGAGATCCGCAGCTCGGGCAGCGGGGCAGCCACCGGCACCCACATCAGCAGGGCGCTCAAGAACAGAGCGAGGTGCACGCTGTAGTGGAAGGCACCCGAGTCGAACGACCACTGCACCACCCCGCTCCAGTGGGTCAGCGCGATGAGTCCGTTGAAGATCACTCCAGCCACCACCGGGTGGGCCAAGCGGCGCAGGACCTTCGAGCCTCGTCCGCCCTCAAGCAACAGGAGGCGGGCCAACCAGGCCGGCATGGCCAGGAGGAACAGTGGCGGCACGATGAAGGTGATCACCAGGTGCTGCACCATGTGCACCGCGTAGAGGTGCTCCTCGGCGATGTCGTGGACCGGCCAGTCCGCTGACACCAAGAGCAGCACGGTGGCCACGACGAACGCCCGCCGCTGGAAGGACGTGGTGACGGGCTCGCCGGGGGCCACCACCTTGGGTCCTATGACGCGGGTAGCCCACCAGCCCAGCGCCACGACGGCGACGACGAGGAACCAGACCTCAGGATGGGCCTGCCACCGCCACGGGTCGGGGGAGGCGAGGAGGTGGGTCACGAGAGTTCCTCGACCTGCAGGGACGGAACCGTGCGCTCAGGAGCGGCGCCGGTTCCCGGGACTAGCCCTTGTGCCAGAACTCGAAGACGGTAAGCGTGATGCCGTACACGATGGTGGCCAGGATCAATCCGGCCACGAAGAACTTCGTGAACATCGGGCTATCGAACTTCAGGTGCATGAACCAGGCGGCCACGTAGAAGAACTTGTAGATCATCATCATCATCAGGACCGGGATGAGGATCTCGCCGGGCACGCTCTCCATCCAGTAGGTCGCGACCTCGAGGGCCGTGACGATCGCCAGAATGATGGCGACCTGGACGTACTTCCGGTCCGACGGATGATCGTGGGCCTCGTCGTGGGTGTCCACGTGCTCGGCGGTGTCGGTGCTCATGTCGATGGCTCCCGGCTCAACTGGTGGGCGAGGGCACCAGGTAGATGACGGTGAAGATGAAGATCCACACCACGTCGACGAAGTGCCAGTAAAGGCCGACGATCTCGACCGTCTCCGAGCGCTCCCTGGTCAGCGTGCCCCGGAGCGACGAGATGAGCAGCGACATCAGCATCACGATGCCGAGGCTGACGTGTACGCCGTGGAAGCCGGTCAGGGTGAAGAAGGCCGACGAGAACGGGCTGGTGGTGTAGCCCAGGCCCTCCCGGAGGAAGGTGGTGAACTCGTACACCTGGCCGCCGATGAACAGCGAACCCAGCAGGGCGGTGGTCAGCAGCCAGATCCGGTTGTTGCGGATGTCGCCCCGCTGCAGCGCGGACAGCGCCAGCACCATAGTGAGCGAGCTCATCAGCAGCACGAACGAACTGACCGACGTGAACGGGATGTCGAAGATGTCGCCGGGTGCCGGACCGTCGCCGAAGCGGCTGCGATAGATCAGGTAGGTAGAGATCAGGCCACCAAACAGCAGGCATTCCGAACCCAGGAACGTCCACATCAGGAGCTTGTTGTTGGACAGGCCGGTGCCCGTCCCATGGCCGTGCGACACGGCGGCGACGTCAGCCAACGGGGGCCTCCTCAGCGTCCTCGGTGGCAGCCTCGTCGGCGGCCCCGTCGTCGTCATGGTCGTCGTGGTGGCCGTGGCCGTGCGGGCCGTCCGGGTCGTCGGTCGGCTCGAAAATCCAGCCGTAGATGGCCATCAGCACCAGGGCGCCGCCCGGCACGCAGAACCACAGCGAGTACATGAGCCCGAAGGCGACGAACGGCAGGCCCGCAGCCAACACGATCGGCCAGTAGGACGGGGACGGCAGGTGCGTGTCGGTGGCCGATCCGTCCTGGCAGACCTCCTCGGCGGTGGCCACCCGGACCACCCGACCGGCCTCGTCCTGACCGTACTTACGGTGCCAGAACTCGTCGAGGGCGTCGACCTGGATGTCGGCATCGAAGTTGTGGACCGGGGTCGGGTTCGGGGTGAACCACTCGAGGCTGCGGGCGTCCCACGGATCGGGTCCGACTGGCGGGGCGTCCTTTGCGGCCCGGGCCGAGACCCAGACGTTGAACAGGAAGATCAGGACGCCGAGGCCGATGATGAAGGACCCAATGGTGGCGAACATGTTCCAGAATTCGAAGCCGAAGCCCGGGCTGTAGGTGTCGATCCGGCGCGACATGCCCTGGAGGCCGAGGATGTGCATCGGCCCGAAGGTCATGTTGAAGCCGACGATCATCAGCCAGAAGTTCCACTTGCCCAGTTTCTCGTTCAGCAGGTGGCCAAACGCCTTGGGCCACCAGAAGTAGAAGCCGGCGAAGATTCCGAGCAGGGCGCCACCGAAGATCACGTAGTGGAAGTGGGCGACGATGTAGTAGGTGTCGGTCTGCTGGGTGTCGGCCGGCGCCAGGGAGTGGGTCACTCCCGACAGGCCGCCGACGGTGAACATCGACACGACGCCGGCGGCGAACAGCATCGGCGTGTTGAACCTGATCTTCCCCCCCCACATGGTTGCCAGCCAGTTCAGGATCTTCACGCCGGTTGGCACGGCAATGAACATGGTCGACACCGTGAAGGCGGCCACCGAGATCGGGCCGA
>JAZADN010000010.1:0-15507 GCA_036123585.1 Actinomycetota bacterium
GCCCGGTCGACGACCTCGGATGCCGCCAGGCTGCCGACGGCCACCACCAGCACGACCAGCCACGAGACCCCCGCCCTACTCACGAGTCGCCTCCGAAACCGTCGGCGAGCGTCGACGACGCCCGGTCCAGTAGCTCTTCGAGGTCGGCGCGTACCACACCGCCCACGACCTTGGCCGCCACGTACCCCGACGGGGTGACCAGGTACGACTCGGGGACGGCCACCACACCCCAGTCCACGGCGATCCGCCCCGTGTCGGCGGCCAGTACCGGCCAGCCGCCGCCGTTGGCGGCGAAGAAGTCGGCGACCGCCGAAGCCCGGTCGTCGAAGGCCACGCTGACCAGCCGGACCTCTGGACGGCCCGCGTCCGACCCCACCCGTTCCCCAACGGGGCCATGGGCCGCGGAAAAGGCCACCAACTCGGGGTGTTCCTCGACGCACGGCACGCAGGTGGTGGAGAAGAAGTTGACCAGCACCCAGCGGCCCCGCTGGTCATCGAGGTCCCAGGCCTCACCGTCCACCGTGGTGCCGAGCACCGGGGGCGCCACGGCTCCCACCAGGTGGGTGGTCAGCCGGTCAGGTCCTGCGTCCCGGGTGGCGAAGACGACCACCAGCAGCGCCACTACCAGGCCCACGGCCACCGCCGCGGCTCGCACCGGGTTCACGCGGAGGCCTCCTCGTCGATTCGGGGCTCGGCCCGTCGGGACCGCCCGGTGGGGCTGCCGGCCCCGGGCAATGCCGCCAGCAACGTCCCGAGGGCCATCACCGCGCCCCCGATCCACAGCCACGACACCAGCGGCTGCACGGTCACCCGCACCACGGTGACATCTCCCCCGGTCGACCCGTCGAACTCACCAACGCCGCCCGGCTCCTCGGGCACGGCCAGAACGGCCAACTGCAGGTCGTCGCGCCATGTTGACCGGGTGGACGGCGTCCCGATGGTCTGTCCACCGAACGGGAAAACGCTGATGGCCGGCTCATGGCGCCCGCCGTCGACCAGCACGGCCACCCTCGTCTCGGACTTCTCCGGTAGGTCCACCACCGACAGCCCGTCGAAGACCAACTCGTGACCAGCGAACGCTGCCCGATCCCCCACCTCGTTGAACCGGAACTCGGCCTGGCGGACGTAGGCCGACGAACAGGCCATGGCCACGGCGACCACCGCCACGCCAACGTGGACCACCATCCCGCCGCTGGACCGGCCGGCCAGCCCCGACAGTCCCCGGGCCCTCACGGCCAGGAACAGGTGGCGGACCGCCCCACCGGCAGCGAAGCTCCCGAGGCCCACGGCCAACGTCGGCGCCCAGCCGCGGCCACCGAGCAGCACCGAGCCAGCCATGGCCGCCGCCCCGATCAGGGCCGGGACCCGGAGGCGGACCGACAGCACCTCAGCGGTGGCCCGCCCCCAGGGCAGGGCCGGTGCCACAGCCATCAGGAAAAGCAGGGCAAACCCGATGGGCATGGTCATTCGCTCGAAGTACGGGTTGCCCACCGCGATCCGGTCGCCCCGGGCCGCCTCGACGAGCAGCGGGAAGACGGTGCCGAGCAGCACGACGAAGGCGAAGGCCCCGAACAGCAGGTTGTTGCCGAGGAACGCTCCAGTCCGCGACACCGGCGACTCAATGGCTCCAGGAGAACGCAGAGTGTCGCCCCTCCAGCCGATCAGGCCGACGGTGGTGGCCACCACCAGGGCGAAGAAGCCCAGCAGCAGCGGCCCGATCCCCGACTCGGTGAAGGCGTGCACCGACTCCAGCACCCCCGACCGGGTAATGAACGTGCCAAGGATGGTCAGGGCGAAGGTGGCGCACAGCAGCGACAGGTTCCAGACCCGCAGCATCCCCTGGCGTTCCTGGACCATGACCGAGTGCAGGTAGGCCGTACCAGTCAGCCACGGCAGGAACGAGGCGTTCTCCACCGGATCCCACGCCCAGTAGCCGCCCCAGCCGAGCACGTCGTATGACCACCAGGCGCCGAGCAGGATGCCGACGGTCAGGCAGCCCCAGGCGACCAACGTCCAGCGCCGGGCCTCCAACAGCCATCCCTCACCGAGTCGGCCGGTGGCCAGGGCTGCCACGGCCAGGGCGAACGGCACGGTGAACCCCACGTAGCCCAGGTACAGCACCGGTGGGTGGAAGGCCATGAGCACGTGGTTCTGGAGCAGTGGGTTGGGCCCCGGTCCGTCGTAGCCGGCCCAAGGCTCGAAACGTCCGAACGGCTGTGCCGGACCAGCCAGCAGCAGGAAGAAGAATGCGCAGACGGCGAACAGGACCAGCAGGGTCCAGCCCACCATCGGATCCTCGAGGCGGTCTCGGAAGCGGCGGACCACCAACACCAGGTAGCCGACCAGCACGAGGACCCACAGAAGGATCGACCCCTCCAACGCCGACCACAGGGTGGCCACGTTGAACAACGCCGGAGTGCGGTGGCTGCCGTGCTCGGCCACGAAGGCCACCGTGAAGTCACGTGTGATGAGCGCCCGCTCCATGACCACCACCTGGCCGATGGCAGCCACGGCCAGCAGCCACACCCAGGTCTTCGACCGGACGACAAGGCGAAGGTGTCCGGTGGCCAGCGCCCGCCCGGTGGTGGCCACCCCGGCCAGCGCGGCGACCAGCCCAAGGGCGACGAACCCGGTCCCGAGGGTGGCGTTCACTCCCCGACGGTCCCGGCGCCACACGGCGCCAACTCGGCGCCCTCGGCCCGGTAGTCGTTGTCGTGTTTGACCACCATGTGGTCGGTGCGCAGGTACCAACCGTCGTCGGCCGGCGACTCCATGACGGCCAAGCCGGGAACCAGTCCGGCCACCCAGGCACCCTGGAGGACCACAGGCACCCCGGGCTGGAAGAGTTCGGCCGGGTCGCCGACGTGGGCCACGTCGGCGAGCACGTCGCCGGCGCACAGCGTGAAGACCACCGACGGCTCGCCGTCCACGTCGAGTTCTACGAGGCCGGGCTGAGGTGTGCCGACCACCCGGAATCGAGCGTCGGCCAGCTCGGTACGACGGTCCACGGCCTCGGACACCTCGTAGAAGAAGAGCGACGCGTCGCCGAGGGTGCGCAGCAGCACGGCAACCACGGCGACCACCAGGAGCACCACGACCACGACGGCCGCCGGTCGACGCCGAACCCGTTCGGGGCGCGCCGGCGACGGCGTCAGGTCGATGGCCGGACCGAGAGGGACCTCCTCCGACCCATCGCCGGGATCAGGCACCGGCACCCCGCTTGTCGACGGGACCGTCACCGGGGCGCGCAGGACCCGGGGCCTCGAGCCAGCGGCGGTGGGCCTCCGGCACGCGGCCGCTGAGTGCCCGACCGCGGCGAACGAGAACCACGGCGTAGGTGCCGAGGACACCGACCACGATCCCCCAGCCGGCAACGAGGTAGCCCACGTGCGTCACGAACCCGTCTCCCCTCCTGTGAACCCCCCCTGGTCGGCAGGCCCCTCTTCGGCAGTCCTCTCTCCGACGGCACGGCGGACCTCCGCCTCGTCGGACTCAGCGTGCCGCTCGGCAATGGCCGCCGCGACACCGTGGTCGAAGGCAGCCTGCTCGAGCCAGCCGACCCGGAAGCGGTGAAGCAGCAGCCACCCCAGAACCAGGCCGGCGGTCACGAAGCCGAAGAACAGAGTGAACAGCGTGAGGTCCTCGATCTTGAGCTCGCCGAGGGTAGAGCGCTGATGCAGCGTCCGGTTCTCCCACCACTCCACCGACCGGTTGACAAGTGGGATGTCCAGCACGGCCACGAGGGCCACCACGGCTGCCCGGCGGGCCTGGCGGCGCGGGTCGTCTGTGGTACGGCGCAAGGCCAGATAGCCGGTGAACATCAGGAAAAGCACCAGGGTGCTCATCAGACGGACGTCGCCCCACTCCCACCACGTGTTCCACACCGGACGACCCCAGATGGAGCCGGTGACCAGCACCAGCCCACAGAAGACAGTGCCCACCTCGGCCGAGGCGTGGGCGGTGACGTCCCACCACGGTGTCTTCTTCACCAGCACTCCGACGCTGGCCACCGCGCAGAGCCCGTAAGCCAGGTAGGCCATGACGACCAGTGGAACGTGGACGTAGAGCAACCGCATGGCATCGAACTGGCCGAACTCCTCACCGGTCGTCGGGTGGATCCGCACGTCCGGATCGGTCAGGACGAAGGCCAGGACGCCGAGGACGGCCACGGCCAGCAACGTGACGGCGCCCAGCAGGCGCGACCGCGGCGACCCGGTGGTGTCGCGCTGCCCCAGTCCGGCGGCTGTCGTAGTGCCCATCGTCGCTCCCGATTAGTCCTCGACCAGCGCGCCGTGGGCCGACGCTCCGACCACGGTGAGGACCAGAGCGGCCACCGCGAGCAGGCCGGTCCACGCCCAGCCATCCACGGCCGCGGACCCGAGGGCGTCTTCGTACGCCCGGGTGGCCCCGATCAGCACCGGCGCCAGCACCGGGAGCAGCAGGATGGGCAGGAGCGTCTCCCGCACCCCGAGTCCCGAGGCCAGCGCGCCGTAGAGGGTACCGGCGGCCGCCACGGCGACCCCGGCGACGAGGCCCGCCACCACCAGCAACAGGGGGTCCTCGACGTCGACGCCGTAGAAGACCAGAAGGCCCCCGACCAGCACCACCTGGAGGGCGACCACCTGGACGTACACGGCGGCCGCCCGTCCCAGGAACAGCGAAGCAGGCGACAGGCCGGACATGCGCAGCGCGGTGTCGGTCCCATCTGCGCGATCGAGGGCCGTCGAGCGCTGGACGGCCAGTAACGCACTGAGAAGGACGGCCACCCAGAACAGGCCCGGGGCGAAGGTACGCAGGGTGTGGTGGTCGGCGTCCAGGGCAAAACCGAACAGGACCAGCACCAAAACCGAGAAGGGCACCACCTGGTCGAGGACGACCCGGGACCGGGCCTCGATCCGGAGGTCCCGTCCGGCCACCAGGAGGGCGTCGCTAAGGATGGTCCCCATCAGCCGGTCCCGCCTCCGACCGGACCGCCGGCAGGGCCGTCCACGACTCGTCCGCCGGCCAGGGTGACAACCCGGGGAGACAGGGCAGCCACCCGCTCCAACTCGTGCGATGACACCACCACGGTGCCGCCGGCGGCCACCGCCTCCACGACCAGCCCGTCGACCACGTCGCGGCCCGTCTGGTCGAGGCCGGCGTGCGGCTCGTCCATCAGCCACAGGTCGGGTCGGCGCACCACAAGAGCGGCAAGGGCCACCCGCCGACGCTGGCCCTCCGAAAGCGTGGACGCCCGCTGGTTCACCAGGCGGTCCGGCACGGCCAGTCGGTCCAACGCGCCGCCCACCCGGTCGTCGACCCCGTCGGGCCCGGACCCGGCCGCCAGCCCGGCGGCCCGGGCCCAGAAGCGGAGGTTCTCGACCACCGTCAGGTCGTCGTAGAGGGCCGCCCCGTGTCCCAGCAGGGCCACCCGGCGGCGGACCGACCGACGTCCGGTTCCATCACCGAGGTCGTGGCCCAGCACGGTGACCGTCCCCGACTCGGGACGAACCAGCCCGGCACACAGGCGCAGCAGCGTCGTCTTGCCGGCCCCGTTCGGGCCGCGGATCAGGACGGTCTCACCGGCGCCGACGGTCAGGTCGACACCCGACAGGGCGGGAAAGCGCCCCAGAAGCGCGACCGCGGCGCGCAACTCGACCACCAGCACCCCGTCACGGTATCGGCCGGCCGTACCCTGAACCCATGACGACGCCCCACTGCGGCCACCGGCGTGGAAGGCAGACGGCGCAACTGTCGATCCTCGTCGGTCTACTGGCCCTGATCGCCACGGCCTGCGGGTCGACCGGGTCGACGCCGGCCACGGACGGCGGCCAGACCGAGGCCGACGACGCGGCGGCCCCGACCACCTCGATGGTGGAGTCCCGTCCCACGTTGGCCGATGGCGGGATCCCCGACTGGGTGGGCGAGGTGGTCAACCTCCACGACCTGGGTTCCGGCACCTGCTTCAACAGTTACTCGTGGGTGCGCGACGACCGCCTCGTGGAGATCGACACCCGGGTGCCCTGCGACGGCCCTCACCAACACGAGATCTACGTGCGGACAGAGCACCCGGCCCGGCCCGGCGCCCCGTGGCCCGGCGACCGTGAGATGGAGGCCTACGCCCGGGCCAAGTGCTACGCCACCTTCGCCGATTTCGTGGGCACCATCTATGAACTCTCGGAGTTGGAGCTCGGGTACCTCATGCCGTCGCGGACCGACTTCGAGCACGAGAAGGCCGTGTTCCGGGGCATCCACTGCTTCGTCTTCCGCGACGACGGCGGCGAGCTGGTGGGCTCAGCCCGAGACTCCCGACGCTAGGCCCGGTCCCCGGCAGGGTCGGACGATCCACCCCAACGACCGCCCATCACCAGAGCCAGACCCGTCCACGACTGGGGCACTGCACCCAGCCCGACTCCGGTGTCTGGATCCCAGTACTCAGCCAGACCCGAGGTCCACGCGCCGACCACCGTGGCCCAAGCCAACTTGGCCGCAGCAGTCGGAGAGTGCGGGGCCACGGCCAGGACCATCAGGTAGGCCAGCTGTGGCCACACCGGACCCCGCCAGTAGGCACACGGTTCGAACGTCGGCTCGGCCCGGTGCACGCCCGTCGGCCCGACCGGTCCGCCATGGGCCGCAGGGTCAAGCAGTTGGTCCACCACGCTGGCCGCCCGGCCCGGCCCATCGTCGACCAGCAATCCCAGCAGGGCGTCGAGGGTGCGAACCCGGCCCGAGCCGTCAGCCGTCGAACCGGCGTCCACCCAGGTCCCGAGCACCGGGTCCCACATTTCGGCCAGCAGGCCAGCGAGCGCGTCGGCATCGTCGACCAGACGGCCGTCACCGGTAACGCTGGCCAACTCTCGGGCGTTGAAGGCCACCATGGCGTTGAAGCCGGCCGGGGCCACGTCGAATGCCGGGTTGGTCAATGCCTCGCCGTCTGGTCCGGTCTCCACCATCGACGCCAAGCGGTCCTTGGTGGCCCGCCACCGGTCCCGGTCGAAGCCGCCGGGGCAGTAATCGTCCCAGCGCGGCGAGTCGTCTGCACCGGTCTCCCATGGATGGCAGACCCGGATCAGTCCGGAAGGATGGCGACGCCGGTCGAGGAGGAAGCGCAGGCCGGCCGTCGCCGCCTCGAGAACCTCGTCGGCCGGCGTGTGCCCCGCTCGGGCCAGCTCGGCCACCGCGTGGCCGTACATCGGTGGCTGGGTGATCGAGGAGCCGTCGCGACGCCCCCACAGTTCTTCGTGGAAGCCGGGATCGCGGACGTAATTCATGTGGGGCACGAACCCAGAGGCCGTCTGGGGACCGAAGGCCTCGGACAACTCGCGGTTGGCCCGATCGACCTCGCCCAGTTCCAGCCACACCAGGACGTGGAAGCACGAGTCCCAGAGCCACTGCCACGGGTAGACCGTCGGGTGGGGCGCTGCGTACCCTTCGGCGACCCAGTGGGCGTCCAACGTGCGGCGGACCGCCGCCTCGAGGACGGCGTCCGACGGAAACCCGCCGAAGCCCACCTAACCGATCCCATCCACGATCACACCACCGATCATGCCCCGCTGCACCATCGTCTCCTGCCGGTTCGGACCCACCGACGGCGTCTCGGTGGTCGCCCGGATGTGGGCCGACGCCCTCGCCGAGATGGGCTTCGACGTGGACTGGGTGGCCGGCGAGGTCGGTCCCGGATGGGACGACCTCCGGCCCGTCTGCCTCGTGCCCGGCCTGGGCCTCGACGTCGGACCCGACGACGACCCTGAGCCCGGTCCCGACCCCCGGCAGGTGGCCGATGCCTTGGCCGAAGCAGACCTGGTGGTGGTCGAGAACCTGTGCACCATCCCGCTGAACCTCCCCGCTGCCCGGGCGGTGGCCGACGCCCTGCGGGGCCGTCCGGCGATCCTCCACCACCATGACCCCCCGTGGCAACGGGAACGGTTCGCCCACGTGACCGAGCTCCCGCCCGACGACCCGGCCTGGCGACACGTGACCATCAACGACCTGACCCGCTGCCAGATGGCCGACCGGGGGATCGTCGCCACCACCATTCACAACGGCTTCCGAACCGAGGTCACCCCCGGCGACCGACAGCGGACCCGGGCTGCACTCGGGCTGGGCGACGACGACCGCCTCGTCATCCACCCGGTGCGGGCCATCCCCCGCAAGGCCGTCGACCGAGCCCTGGCTCTGGCCGAGGGGCTGGACGCCACCTACTGGCTGCCCGGCCCGGCCGAGGATGGGTACGGACCGGAGCTGGCCCGGCTGCTGGCCGCCGCCCGATGCCCGGTCGTCCGTCACCGGGCCCCGTCGCGGGCCGATCTGTACGCGGCGGCCGACCTGGTCGCCTTCCCCTCCACCTGGGAGGGCTTCGGCAACCCGCCCATCGAAGCGGCCCTCTCCCTTCGGCCGGTGGCCGTCGGCCCCTACCCGGTGGCAAACGAACTTCGGGCGCTCGGCTTCCGGTGGTTCGACACCGACGACCTGGCCGGCATCGCCGGCTGGCTGGACCGAGATGCCAACGAACGGGACCGCTGGCTGGCTGAGGAGCGACAGGTGGCCGTCGAGAACCTGTCGTTCGAGCGGATGGCGGCCCGTCTGGAATCGCTGCTCTCCGAGGCAGGCTGGATGCCGTGAGCGATCGTCCCGACGACCAGACCACCGAACGGACCCCGGATGCTTGCGACGACCCGGTCCTCGCGAAGCGACGGCGGATGGCCCGGCTGGCCTCCCTCGGCCAGCGGCTCGGCTACCTGGCGTTCCTCACCTCGATCGTGGTGTTCTTCGTGGGCCTAGCCACCGAATTCACCGACACTGTGGCCACCACGCTGGTCGCCCTGCTGATCGCCGGGTCGGCCGTCCTGGCTCCGGCCATCGTCCTGCACTACGCGGTGCGGGCCGCCGACGACGAGGATCGGGCCGCGGGAGGCGGGGCCACCAGCCACTGACCTCCCGACCCGGGTGGTCACCCGAGCGGCGGGCGGGCCTACGGTCGCGCGATGGAGAGCGAACTGGCTGCCGTTTCAGGCGAGGTAACCACCGTGGCGACGGGACCCTCGGCGACGGGGTCCGGCAACGGGTCGTCGCGCATGCCAGCCGCCGAGCGACGGCGCCAGATCCTCGACGTCGCCCTCGAGGCATTCGGACGCTCCGGCTACCACGACACCTCCATGAACGCGGTAGCCGCTGAGGCCGGCGTCACCAAGCCGGTCCTCTACCAGCACTTCGCCTCCAAGCACGACCTCTTCGAGGTGCTGCTGACTGAGACCGGCGACGCGCTGCTCCGGGCTATCGAGTCGGCCGAGGGCGAGGACACGCCGAGGCGGCAGGTCGAAGCCGGCTTCAGGGCGTTCTTCCGCTTCTTCGAGGAGCGGCCGGCAGCCTTTTCCGTGCTCTATGGGTCAAGCGTGGCCACCGACCCCAAGTTCCGCCGCGATGCCCGTCAGGTCCGTGACTCGTTCACCGAGTATCTGGCCAGGATCATGGGCGACATGGGCCGCGAAGATGCCCTGGCCATGGCGGCGGGTATCAACGGGCTCTCCGAGGGGATGATCCGCCACTGGATGCACCTCGGCCGGGTCCGGTCAGGTGACGAGATGGCGGCCTTGGCCGCCCGGCTGGCCTGGGGCGGCCTCGACGACCTCACCGGCTGATCCTCTCGGGGCTTTGCCGGGCCGCCCGCTGGTGGCCGACCGGATGCCCGTCAGTCCAGGGCCACAGGGGAGATGTCGATCGGCGCCTCGGGCAGGTCGCCGGCCACGATGGGTGCCAGGTGTTCGCGCAGCAACGCCGGCAACACCGGGTCGTCGGACGCCAGCAGGTCATCCAACGTCCACCACCGGGCCCCCATGAAGGCCGCTGCCTCCAGCGCTTCGAGATGACGAGGTCGGTACTCGCCGCCGTCGCACCACGCCACGTGGATCTTCTCGTGGCTGTCGAAGAAGTAGCCGCCGAACGTGAACTGGACGTGCTGCGTCCAGATCACCGGCCCCATCTCGAAGTCGTCGATGCCGGTCTCCTCGACCAGCTCCCGCCCGGCGGCTGCAGCGCTGTCCTCGCCCCAGTCGATGCCTCCGCCGGGGATCTCCCACCAGGCCGGCTTGTAGGGGTCCAGCGGGTCCTCGGCGTTGACCATGAAGATCCGACCGTCGCGGTCCAGCAGGACAACCCGGGCCGCCGGTCGACGCAGCAGCACGGTCAGGCGCAGTCGGCGCAGCGGCCGACCATGTCGAAGCGGTGGGCGTCCACCCGAAAGCCCCTAGCAGCGGCCACGGCCACCAGCTCGGCCACGCTGGCTTCGAACTCGTCGGGCACCTCGAAATCCTCGATCCGGCCGCAGCCGTCGCAGACGAGGTGGTGGTGGTGGCCGGTGAGCGACTCGTGGAGCTCGAACCGGGCGTGGTCGTCGCCCGAGTCGACCCGGCGGACCACCGCGGCGTCGACCAACTCGCTGACATTGCGGTAGGCGGAACTCTGGGCCAGGGACCGGGCTCCGGCAGGGCGGCCAGCCTCGAGGATTTCCGGCAGGGTCAGCGGTCGTCCGGCAGTGGCCAGCACCTCGACCACCAGGTGGCGGGACCGGCTGTAGCGCATGCCCACGGCCCGGAGACGACGCCCCACCGTGACGTGTAGGTCGTCGCCGGCCGGAGCATGGTCATGGACCTGTTCCTGCGGGGGTTCCTTCGGAGGTTCCTGCGGGGACACGGGTCGGAGCCTAGGCGCGTCTCGCTGTCGGGAATCCGTGGGAAGCAGGGGGAGGGGAGCTTCAAGCGGGGCGCTTGTGCATGAGGGCGTTGCGTTGGGTCCGGCACACCAACTGGTCGCGCTGGTTGGTGGCCCGGTGCTCGAACGTCACGATCCCGGCGTCCGGGCGCGATCCCGACTCCCGGGCAGCCACCACCTCGGTCTCGAAGCGCAGCGTGTCGCCGATGAGCACGGGCGCCGGGAACGTCGTCTCGTCGAAGCCCAGATTGGCCACCGTGGTGCCCAGCGTCGTGTCGCCCACGCTGGCCCCGACCACCAGCCCGAGGGTCAAAAGGCTGTTGACCAGCCGTTCGCCGAACTCGGTGCCCGCAGCGAACTCGGCGTCGAGGTGGAGGGGCTGCGGGTTGTGGGTCATGAGGCAGAACTGGAGGTTGTCGGCCTCGGTGACCGTGCGGGTCAGGGCATGGCGAACCACGAGTCCCACCGGCAGTTCTTCGAACCACCGGCCCGACCGGGCCTCCACGGCATCGACCTCCGGGTCCACGTCTCACCTCCGTCTCCGGGGCGACCCTCGCCGCCCGGACCCGCAGTCTGGTGGGAACGGCCGTCGGTAGTCTCAGCGGCCATGGCCACCCCTCTGTGGACCCCGGACCGCCACCGGGCGTCAGGCACCAACCTGCAGGCCTTTGCCGAGGCGGTCGGCGTTCCGCCCGCCGACCTCCACCGGTGGTCGATCGACCGGCCGGACGCCTTCTGGCGGGCTGCCTGGAACCACCTCGGCGTGGTCGGCGACCCCGGCTCCACTGCCGCCACCGGCCTCGGGACGGGCGACCTGCTCGAAGCCCGGTTCTTCCCCGAGGCCCGCCTCAACGTCGCCGAGACGATGCTGGGCACCTGCGACGACCGTCCAGCAGTCCACTTCCAAGGCGAGGACCCGACGGTGCCCGGTGGACGGCGCGACCTGACCCGGGCCGACCTCCACGCTTTGGTGTCGAGGATCCAGCAGGGACTCCTGGCCGCCGGCGTGGAGCCCGGCGACCGGGTGGCCGCCTGGCTTCCCAACGTGCCCGAGGCCTACGCGGTGATGTTGGCCGCGGCGTCGATCGGCGCCGTCTTCTCGTCCACCTCCCCCGACTTCGGGACCGACGGCGTCTTGGACCGGTTCGGCCAGATCCGACCGGCCGTCCTGTTCGCCACCGACGGCTACCGCTACGGCGGACGCCGCCACGATGTGACCGGCCGACTGGCCGAGGTGGTAGCCGGCCTCCCGTCGCTCCGCCGGGTCGTCGTCGTCCCCGAGGATCCGGTCGGCGGTCCGATCGGTGACCTGCCACCGGGCACCGTCGACCTCGAGGGGTTCCTCGCCCCCCACGCCACCGATGCCGTTCGGTTCAACGAACTCGGCTTCGACCACCCCCTGTACGTCCTGTACTCGTCGGGCACCACCGGAAAGCCCAAGTGCATCGTCCACCGGGCCGGCGGGATCCTCCTCAAGCATCTCGTCGAGCACAGACTCCACTGCGACGTCCGCGACGGCGACCGGGTCTTCTACTTCACGACGACCGGCTGGATGATGTGGAACTGGTTGGCCTCGGGCCTTGCCGCCGGTGCCTCGCTCGTCCTGTACGACGGCTCCCCGTTCCATCCCGACGGGACCCGGCTGTTCGACCTGGCCGACGAGTACGGAATCACCCTGCTCGGCGTGTCGGCAAAGTTCATCGACTCGGTTGCCAGCGCCGGACTGAGTCCAGCCGAAACCCATGACCTGTCCACGGTGCGAACCATCTGCTCCACGGGCAGTCCCCTCAGCCCCGAAGGGTTCGCCCATGTGGTCGGCGACTGGACGTCGGACGCCCATCTTGCGTCTATCTCCGGCGGCACCGACCTGTGCGGGTGCCTGATCGGCGGCGACCCCACCCGGCCGGTCCACGCCGGCCAGATCCAGGGGCCGATCCTGGGCATGGACATCGACGTGGTCGACGACGACGGCGCCCCGGTCCCCGCCGGCACCCGGGGCGAGCTGGTGTGCCGCTCCGCCTTCCCGTCGATGCCGCTGGGCTTCTGGGACGACGAGGGCGACGTCCGCTACCGGGCCGCCTACTTCGACCGCTTTGATGCCCTATGGCACCAGGGCGACTTCGCCGAACCCACCGCCGAGGGCGGCTACGTCATCCACGGCCGCTCGGACGCCACCCTCAACCCGGGCGGGGTGCGCATCGGCACCGCCGAGATCTACCGGAGGGTCGAGCAGCTCGACGAGGTAGTGGAGGGCCTGGTCATTGGCCAGCCGCATGCCGGCGACGTCCGCGTCGTCCTGTTCGTGGTGCTGACCGACGGCGCGGTCCTCGACGAGGACCTTCGGAACCGGATCCGTACCTCGGTGCGCACGGGCGCCTCACCCCGCCACGTCCCGGCGGTGATCCTCGAGGTGCCCGAACTGCCCCGCACCAGGTCGGGGAAGCTGGTCGAGCTGGCCGTCCGGGCCGTCGTCGAGGACCGGCCGGTCACCAACGCGGAAGCGCTGGCCAACCCCGAGGCGCTCGCCCACTTCCGCGACCGGCCCGAACTGGCCGACGCGACCCCCTGACCCGAGCGTCCCCGGGGGCCGGGAACAGATTAGAACTCGAAAACTAGAACTCGACGAGGGGCACGCCCGACACCTGGAGGTGGCCCAGCTCGTTGATCGACCGAACCGACCGGTGCCCGGCCGACGAGGCCGCCACCCGGCACACCGACGTGTAGTGGGCCTCGTAGAACAGGACCCGGTCGACTCCCAGCACGTGGGACAGGTAGGCCGACACGACGCCACCGTGGCAACCCACCACCACCGTACGACCCGGGTTGGCGGAGATGATCCTTTCCATTCCGAGCACCACCTGGTCGCGGAAGGCCTCCGGGTCGACGATGTCCTCGCCGGAGATGATGGCGTCCCACCGCGGATCGCCGTCCGCCTTGAGCCTCTCCACGGGGACGTACTCCAGCTCACCGGCGTCGTATTCGTTGACCAGGGGTTCTATGGCCACCTCGAGGCCCAGCCGGGCGGCCAGTGGGGCCACCGTCTGGCGGGCCCGGGCCTTCGGACTGGCGTACACGACGTCGATCCGCTCGGCGGTCGGACCGGTGGTCAGCCAGTCGGCCAAGGCATCTGCCTGCCGGAGGCCAAGGTCCGACAATTCGGGATCAGCCTCGACTCCGGTGGCCCGGTTGTCGACGGTGACCGGCAGGGCGTGGCGGATGAGCAGGAGTTCCATGGCCGGCCGGACCGTACCCGGGCCAGCGGCCACCACTACCGTCGGCGCCATGAAGATCGATGGAGGACTGACCGGACTGACCAGTCCCGGCGACGACGGTGGCCTGGAGGCCATCGCCGAGTCGGCCCGACGACTCGAGGAGGCCGGGTACGCCGGTGCCTGGACTGCGGAGACCAGCCGCGACCCGTTCCTGCCGCACGTGGTGGCCGCCGAGCACACGTCTCGCATCGAATTGGGCACGTCGATCGCCGTGGCCTTCGCCCGCAACCCGATGCTGCTGGCCAACCTGGGCCACGACCTCCAGCGCTACAGCGACGGCCGTTTCGTGATGGGCCTCGGCACCCAGATCAAGCCCCACATCACCAAGCGGTTCTCCATGGAGTGGTCGAGGCCAGCAGCCCGGATGCGGGAGATGATCAGCGCCATGCGAGCCATCTGGGCGACCTGGAACGACGGCGAGAAGCTGGCCTTCCGGGGTGACTTCTACACCCACACCCTGATGACCCCCTTCTTCGACCCGGGACCCAATGAGTGCGGTCCACCCAAGGTGTTCATCGCGGCGGTCGGGCCTCTCATGTCTGAGGTGGCCGGAGAAGTGTGTGACGGTCTCATCTGCCATGCCTTCAGCACCGAGCGCTACCTTCGGGAAGTCACAATCCCGGCCGTCGAGAGGGGCCTGGAGAAGTCGGGGCGGACCATGGACGACTTCGAAATCGTCGGCCCAGGCTTCGTGGTGACCGGCACCACCGAGGAGGCCATGGCCCGTGCAGCGACCGGCGTACGACAGCAGATCGCCTTCTACGGGTCCACGCCGGCCTACCGGCCGGTGCTGGAGATCCACGGCTGGGGTGACCTGCAGGACGAGTTGAACCGCATGTCCAAACAGGGCCAGTGGCAGGAGATGGGCGAACTCATCGACGACGAGGTGCTGGACACCTTCGCGGTGGTCGGCGAGCAGGGTTCGGTAGCCGCCGGCTTCCGGGACCGCTATGGCGACTGTGTAGACCGGCTGAGCTTCTACACCCAGGGTGGTGAGGGTGGCGCAGCGTTCTGGGAGCCGATCATCGACGACCTATCGACCAGCTGACGCCCGTTGGTAGATTTGAGGCCATGGGAGCCAAACGTGACGCCGTAACTGCCGGGGCCAAGGCCGTACTGCGGACCGGCACCGTGTTTGACCTGTCTCCCGAAGCCGTGGCGTTCGCCGGAGGCATCGAGATCGGGGACGTCTACGAAGAGTTCCCCGCCTCCGAAAAGACCTGCCACCTCGGCGAGATCGTGCTCGACATCGCCGAAGCGATCCTCAACGACCTCATGGTTGAAGTCATCTCCCTCGAAGCCGACGAAAGCTGGGCCGCCAACCTCGCCGACACCACCGTCGTGCTCCTCACATCTGATGCCGACGTCACCCGTCAGGTACTCCCCGTCGCCGCATCCCTCGGCCGAGGTCAGGTCCGGGACACCCCGGCCGTCGCCCTCGACGCCGTCTCCTCGCTCCTCGACGAGCGGGCCCAGGCAGGAGAAGACGTCGGAGACGACAGGGACGCGGAACTGCGCCTCATCCTCACCTTGTTCCGGGGCGTAGTGT
>JAZADN010000011.1:0-9020 GCA_036123585.1 Actinomycetota bacterium
TGTCCAGTCGTCAGCCGACTCACCAAGGCCAGCGTGCTCCTTGTCATCCTCGGCGTAGCGCTCGACGTAGCGGTCGGGCATCCCCCACGGCACGACCAGCGCCGGAGCCCGCAGAAGGCCCGGCCACGGAAAGGCAGCAGAACGGCCGACAGTGAGCGTGGTGTCCCAGTAGGCGACCACATCGTCACCTTCGAGGACCAAAAACTCGACGCCCTGACTGTTACCAGCGGTCGGGGTGCGGCGGGCCCGATCGACGAGGTCATCCAGCAACCCGTCGTCCAAGGGTTCACCAGTGAAGGATCGACACGAGCGCCGGTATCGGAGGGCGTCGGCGACAGTCATCTCGTGTTCCCGGGGGTCCGGCAAGCCTGCCCTCGGCTGACCAGATGCCAGAGGTCGGATCAGAGGAGCTTTTCGAGGTCCTCGGCCAACGCCCAACCAGTGGCCACTAGCACGTCACCGTTGGCCACATCCAACTTCGCGAAGAATGCGGCCACGTCGGAGTCAATCTTCTCCGGCTTGAGGCTGGTGTGGTCCAACACGCAGGCCTGGGTGCCCTTGCCGGGAGATATGAAGCGTTTCTCGTTATAACTCAGTGTCGACAAGCCGAAACGCTTCACGAAGCGTCGACCCCAGGCCCGCTCCTCTCCCGAGGAGTTATGGGTAGGACGGGGGACGATGTCGGTCAGCACCTTGAAGGCCTCGAATCCCGATGGTTCGTTGAACCGGACACCGACCACGACATCCTCGTCCGGGAAGGCCAGGACGGCACGACGTAGCTGCTCGGTAATCAGCGCCCGTAACACGGTGTCGCGCTTGGACGTGCGGTGAATGGACGCCAGACCGACGATCACGGCCGGAGTGCCGCCAATGCGCTCCAGAGTGAAGAAGGTGAATCCCTTTAACCGCCCGCCCTCGCGGGCGGTACTGATGAGGACCCACTCCTCGGTCTGCTTGGAGATCAGGCCGATACCGAAGGGGTTCGGGCCCTCGGCACAGAGATCCGCCATCTCCTCTATCTCGGCGTCGCCGAGCATCGTGCAGTCCTTGGTCTCGACCTCGATCGCCATGCCTGGGTCCCTTCGTTCTCGACCGTTCTCAGCCACGGGCTCCCGGCGTCGTATACGACGGATCGGGACCACCGGAACCACTCCATTTTGCCGGAGCGGCCCAACCATCCCAACCCGCGCTGAACTGACCGGCACACAACGTCCCTCGGGTGGCTTCCCCTGAGTCAGGCGGCCAGCACAGAGTCGGCGCCGAGGAGCACCCGGATCTCGGCCATCAGGCCACTAGCCGGATCCACCGTGTAGTCATCTGGCAAGCGCAGAATCTGGCGGTCTCCAAGGTGGAGGTACACCTCTGAGTCCCCAGGGTGGGCGGCCAGTAGGCCCTTGAGTTCCTCGATCGTCTCGGGCCGTACCCGCTCGACGGGCAACTTGACCCGGATGGGAGGAGCCTGCTCCAGTTCGGCGGTCTTAAGGATCTCCACCTCTTGGCAGATCAGCTTTGGCAAATCCTCCCGACGGTCGATACGGCCCTTGACCAACACGATCACGTCGTCAGCCAGTTTGTGGCCGTGTTCGGCCATGGTCTTCGGGAAGACCATCACCTCCATAGAGCCGCCGAGATCCTCCAGAGCGAACACAGCCATTAGGTCGCCCCGACGAGTCCACTTCTTGTCGAGGTTGGTGACCACGCCGCCGACGATGCGAAACAACCCGTCTTCGACGTCCTCCAACTCGGTGATCGAGGCGTCGCACCGGCGCCTCAGGGCGGCTTCGTACCCGAGCAGCGGATGGTCGGAAACGTAAAGGCCGAGCATCTCCTTCTCGAAGGCCAGGCGGGTCATCTTGTCGAACTCCACGTCCGCGATTGGGGCCCGTTCGTCGAAGGCCGGGCCACCACCCTCGCCGGCGCCAAACAGGGACTGGACGCCCATGTCGTGTTCCTTCCGGCGCGCCACCGTGTGGTCGATGATCTGCTCGTGTGCATGAAGGAGGCCCTGACGTGCGTGTCCCAGGGCGTCGAACGCTCCCGCCTTGATAAGTGACTCCACCGTCCGCTTGTTGAGCACCGAGGTGTCACAACGCTCGCAAAAGTCGTAGAAGTCCGAGAACGGACCGCCTTCGTCCCGCTCGTCCATGATCAGTTCGACGAGGCCCTCGCCTACGTTGCGAACCGCCGAGAGGCCGAACACGATCCGACCGGGTGACTGCCCCGGCCCGACCAATCCGCCCGCAGCAGATCCACCCTCAGGCGTCAGGTTCGGCACCGGCTCGAAGTCGGACCTTGCTACGTTCACGTCGGGAACCGTCACCTCTATGTCCAGCACCCGACACTCGTTGAGGTAGACCCCCGCCTTGTCCAAATTGGACTTTACGCTGGTCAGAAGGGCGGCCAAGTACTCGACCGGATGGTGGGCCTTTAGCCAGGCGATCTGGTAGGCGATGTAGCCGTAGCCATACGAGTGGCTCTTGTTGAAGGCGTAGTCGGCGAACTGTTCAATGACGTCGAACAGATCCTCGCCGAGCGCCGAGCCATAGCCGGTCTTCTCGCAGCCGGCGACGAAAGCGTGTCGCTCTTCGGCCATCAGTTCGCGGATCTTCTTGCCACAGGCCTTGCGCAGGTTGTCGGCATCGGCCAGCGAGTAGCCGGCGAACTTCTGCGCCACACGCATCACCGACTCCTGGTAGATCATGAGGCCGTACGTGTCCGCTAGAAGTTCCTCGGCATCCGGGTGGAAGAACTCGACCTTCTTGCGACCATTCTTTCGATCCGCGTAGTCATTGTGCATGTTGGCAGCCATCGGACCGGGTCGGTATAGCGCCACGAGGGCCGCCACATCCTCGAAGGTCGTCGGGGCCAGGGATCGCATTAGCGCTCGCATCGGGCCCGACTCGAGTTGGAATACGCCGATGGAGTCGCCGCGGGCCAGCATCTCGTAGGTCGGACCGTCCTCCAGATCGATGGCGTCGATATCGATCACGGCGCCGGTCGTCCGCTCGATCAGGGCTAGGGCGTCGGTGATGACGTCCAGATTCCGAAGACCCAGAAAATCCATTTTCAGTAGGCCCAGGTCCTCGACACCGTGCATCTCGTACTGGGTGACGACCGGGGCGTGCTCGGGGTCCTGCCCTGACTCGGGCTTACGCTGAATGGGCAGATAGTCGGTCAGTGGCTCCCGGGTGATCACCACTGCTGCGGCGTGGATGCCGTCTTGGCGGCGCAGCCCCTCGAGCCCACGCGCTACATCGACCACCGCCTTCACGTCCTGGTCGCCTTTGTACATCTCGCGCAGATCAGCGGCCATCTTGTAGCCGTCGGCATGACCTTCGGTTTCGGTGAGGCAGGCGGTCAACGGTGTGTCACGGCCCATGATGAGCGGCGGCATGGCCTTCGCGATTTTGTCGCCCACCACGTACGGATAGCCCAGCACCCGCGCCGCGTCACGCACCGCGGCCCGTGCCTTGATCTGGGAGAACGTAACGATCTGGGCCACGTGGTCCCGGCCGTACTTCTCGGCCGCGTAGCGAATCATCTCATCCCGATAACGGGAGTCGAAGTCCATGTCTATGTCTGGCATGGAGATCCGGCTCGGGTTCAGGAACCGCTCAAACAGCAGGTCATACCGGATCGGGTCGAGGTCGGTGATCCAGAGGCAGTACGCCACCGCACACCCGGCCGCGCTCCCCCGTCCGGGACCGACCCGAATGCCCTGATCGCGGGCATGGCGGATCAGGTCCCAAGTGATTAGGAAGTACGATGAGAAGCCCATATCGCGGATCGTCATCAGTTCGTAGGCCAGGCGTTCCACTACCTTGTCGTCGAGCCGGTCACCCCAGCGCTTCCTCGCCCCGTCGAAAGCCAGGTTCTCCAGGTAAGTGTCGGCGTCCTCGAACCCCTCAGGGATCGGGAAACTCGGTAGTTGCGGGTTGCCGAACTCGATCTCCACGTCACACCGCTCGGCAATCCACAGCGTGTTGTCGCACGCCGAGGGCACGTCGCTAAACAGGTCGCGCATCTCGGCAGCCGTCTTCAGGTAGTGCTCCTCACCGGAAAACTTGAACCGGTCCGGATCACTCATCAGCGAACCTGTCTGCACGCACAGCAGGGCGTCATGGGCCCGGGCATCGCCTCGGTGCGTGTAGTGACTGTCATTGGTGGCCAGCAGTGGCGCCCCTAGCTCTGCGGCCAAGCGTTCCAACTGCGGGTTGGTGCGGCGCTGTTCGGGCATGCCCTGGTCCTGCAACTCAATAAACAGGTTGTCCTTTCCAAAGATGTCCTGGAGGCGTCCGGCCTTGGTGCGAGCGTCGTCGTAGTCATCGCGCATCAGGGCCTGTAGGACGTGCCCGCCGAGACAACCGGTGGTCGCGATCAGACCTTCGGAATGGTCGGCCAAAACTTCCCAGTCGACGCGAGGCTTGTAGTAGTAGCCCTCCAAGAACGCCCTGCTGGCCACCTGAATGAGATTGCGGTACCCCGCGTCGCTCTCGGCAAGCAGGGTGAGGTGGTACATGAGCTTTCGGCCGCCGTCGGTCTCTCCACCTGAGTCGTCGACCCGACCCCGGCGGGACGGCCGCTCGAAGCGGGTGTCGTGGGCCATGTAAGCCTCGGTGCCCAGGATCGGCTTGACACCCCGGTCCCGGCAGGCCCGGTAGAAGTCGAGGATGCCGTACATGTTCCCGTGGTCGGTTATCCCAAGCGCTGTCTGGCCATCAGCCACAGCCGCGTCGACGAGGTCGCCGATCCGCGCTGCTCCATCGAGCATTGAAAATTCGGTGTGGACGTGGAGGTGGGTGAAGCCAGCGCTCACGGGACCGGCCTCAAGCCGGGAATCACAGGTAAGTCCCGGGGCGGGCCTCTGCGCCCTGGGTCTCGCCAGGTTCCAGCTCCCCACGGCGCATGCCTGCCAACTGCTGCTGAGCAGCCATCTGCTGCGCGAACAGGGTGGCCTGGATACCTTGGATGAGTCCCTCTAACCAGCCGACCAGTTGGGCCTGTGCCACCCGCAACTCGTCGACCGATGGAGCAGCGTCTTCGGCGAACGGCAGGGCAAGTCGGCCCAGTTCTTCACGCAGATCGGGCGAGAGGGCGGATCCCAACTCCGTCACCGAAGTGGCGTAGATGTCGCGGAGCCGGTCGCGGCTGGCCTCGTCGAGGGTGGCCGAACGGACCTCCTCGAGAAGCTGCCGCATCATCGTGCCAACCCGCATGACCTTGGCCGGATGCTCGATCGACTCATCGACCTCGTCGTCGACGCTCTCGTCGACACCCGCACTCCCGCCGTCGACCGGTGCCGGCAGGACTTCCGGATCGACCGGTCCGTCGAGATGTTCAACGCTGTCGGTATCCATCGGCTCGGACTCTAGGCCGGACTGGTGCCGTCGCGGAGGCGATCCACGCGGGCCACCCTCAAGCCACTACGGCGATGGCGGGCACGTCCAGTTCGGCATCGGTCAGGCCTCCATGGCGACCGACCAAATGGATCGACGCATGCTCCGCTGCGTCTATGAAAGCCACCGGGTCACGGGCCACCAGAGCCACGTCGCCTAAGCGACGGCGGGCGACTTCGGTGACCCGCGGGCCCAGCCAGCCTTCGGCCACCACCCGCTCGACGCCAGCCACCCAGGCAACGCCACCGAACGCCTCCTCGCAGGCGACCCGCAGTTCGGGGGCCGATCCGGGTCGGGCGTGCAACCACCGGAAGCGAGCCTCACCGCTCTGGCCGTCGACCAGCGATGTGACCCCGGGCGGCAGTTCCACGAGACGATCGTCGACGTGGACCTGGCCGTGGTCCGCGGTCACCACCAGCGCCGTACCCCTGGGCAGGCGGTCGACTAGCTCGGCCACCATGGCGTCACAGGCCGCCAACTCGGTGTCATACCGGTCGCCGAGGCCGAACTCGTGGGCAGTGCGGTCCACGTCGTCCCAGTAGGCGTAGACGAATGGCTCACCGGAGCCCACCGATCGGACCACCGCATCGACCAAGCCTCTGCGATCCTGGTAGCCGACGAGGCGGGCGTCGGACAGGTGAGCGACCGTGAAGCCCGATCCGAGAAACGCCTCACGGGTCACCACAGGCGGCCACTGGTCCTCGAAGAGGGCGCACGGTTGGAATGCCCGTGGGTCGTACCGATTCTGGGCGTCACCTTCGCCGGTGCTCCAACGCAGGACGTTCAGAACCTCGTCGTGCGACACCACGCCACTGCCCACGGCGATCCGGTAGCCAACCAGCCCGTGCTCGCCCGGTGGCACCCCTGTAGATATCGATGTGAGAGCAGAGGCCGTGGTGGTGGGGGCAACCGTGGTGATCGGCCCGCCGGCCATGCCAGCCAGAGTCGGGGCCACAGCGGCCCGCTCCCGGAGCTGGTGCCATCCGAGCCCGTCTAGGACGAGAAGGACCGCTTGGGACGCCCCGGCGACCTCCTCTGGAAGCCACGACGGCCACCCCTCGGCCGCCTCTAGGCCGTCGAGTAGAGCGGGAACGAGGCGGGTCACGCAGGCGTCTCCGTAGTCGGGCAAACGAGGTCCGCCCATCGCCTCCACCCGGTCCGGTGGTCCCGTCGGTACGTCCGGCTCCATGCACCTGTGACGGTAGTGGCGCCTAGGATCGACAGCCGTGAAGGTCTCGACGCGGGGCGACTACGCCAGCCGCGCCCTCCTATCGCTCGCCCTCCACGGCGACGACCAGACACCCCGCTCAGTGCGCGACGTGGCTGACCGTACCGGCCTCCCCCAGCCCTATCTGGAGCAGATCCTGCTTGCTCTGAAGGGCGCCGGGCTGGTGCGGTCCAAGCGCGGCGTGGGTGGTGGCTACGTCCTTGCCAGGGAACCATCGACCATCCTGTTGTCGCAGATCGTGGCCGCCGTCGACGGCCCGATCGTGGCCGGCGACTTCGGTGACCCCCACACCGGCGGCGCCTGCGACCACGAGGGCCAGTGTGTCCTACTCTCGATCTGGGCAGCTTCCGGGGAGCACATGCAGGCCTACCTCGACTCGTTCACACTGGCCGACATTGCCGAGATGGCCCGCGGCGAGGCGGCCTGGCCCGGGGCCTGACGGACGGGCCCTCAGTCCGGGACGGCGGGTGCACCGAGACGATCGAGTACTTCGGCCAGGTCGGCGGGCAACGGCGATTCGATGCTGATCCGGCCACCGCCGGTCGGGTGGTCGAACGCCAGGTGGGCAGCATGCAGAAACGGTCGCTCCAACGAGGCCACCTGTCCCCCACCCGGTCGCCCCGACCGGTCGCCCCCGTAGACGGCGTCGCCGATGAGCGGGTGCCCGATCGCCGACAGGTGGACCCGGATCTGGTGGGTACGGCCCGTCTCCAGGCGGCACTCCAGCAGCGACACTTCAGGTGGGCCTTCCCAGGCCTGCAACTGCTCGTAACGGGTTCTGGCAGGGCGTCCTGACGATATGACGGCCATCCTGGTGCGGTCACGCCCCGACCGCCCGATTGGGGCGTCGACCACGCCAATGGCCGACTCTGGCTGACCCCACACCAGTGCGCGGTACCGGCGGCCCACTGTCCGTTCGGCCAGCTGATCGACGAGGGAGGCGTAGGACTCTTCGGTCCGGGCCACGACAAGCGCCCCAGAGGTGCCCTGGTCGAGCCGGTGGACGATGCCGGGTCGTGCCGCCGAACCCACGCCAGCCAAGTCCGGGTAGCGGGCCAGCAGGCCATTCACCAAGGTGCCCTCAAGGTTGCCGGCGCCCGGGTGAACGACCAGGCCCGCCGGCTTGTCGACCACCAGTACCTGGTCGTCCTCGTGCAGGAAGTCGATGGCCACCGACGGGTCCGGTTCTGGCACGTGGGTGGCCTCCCGCCCGAGGTCAACCACCACCAGTTCTTCGCCTCCAGCTACCCGCCGGGACCGGAGTCCGACCACTACTCCGTTCAGGCTCACTAGGCCCCGATCGATGGAATCACCGGCCCGGCTCCGACTCACGTCAGCCAGCAGTGCCACCACCCGGTCGATCCGCTCGCCAACTAGGACCGCCGGTACCGACTCCCGAAGGGTGGGCTCCCTCTGGTCGGCTCGGTCCTTCACGAGATCCGCCGTCCGCGAAGAACTACGACGATGCCGCCCACCACGATTACCGCGTCGGCCAGGTTGAACACCGGCCACCACTGCAAATCAACCATGTCGACCACGGCCCCGCTGAGCGGGCCGTCGTCGGCTCGGAAGACCCGATCGGCCAGATTGCCCATCGCACCGCCGACCACCCCGCCGACCACGACGCGAGCTAGATCGTCATGGGACGTGGCGGCCATCCGGACGAGGACGGCAACCACCGCGAGGACTAGAACGGCGAGCAGCGGGCCCCATCCCTGACCCCGCCCGAAGGCGGCACCCGAGTTGTGGACGAGGTGGAGTCGCAGCGTCCAGACCAGGTCAATTGTGCGACCGTCGAGCACCTCAAGCGCCCACCACTTGGTGAGCTGGTCTAAGACCAGGACAACGACGCCGGCTAGGATCGGCCACCGCCACCGGCCACCATGGCCGGCCGGGACGGTCACCGGCGACCTAGCCCCCCGGCCTTGAACTCGACCCGCTCGGCGGCCCAAGGAATGGCTTTGAGGCGTTCCTTGGGGACGTTCTTGCCCGATACCACACATACGCCGTAAACCCCGCGGCGGATGCGCTCGAGGGCGGCGTCGATCTCGTCAACGGCAGCCCGGGCCTGGGCACTCAGAGCCAGATCGAGGTCCCGCTCGACGGCGAGGGTGTCTCCCTCGCCTGACTCGTCGTCGAACTGGACGTCGCCAGGATCACGGTCTTCAAGCAGGGAGTCGGCCTCAGCCTGAAGGTTGTCGGCGCTCTGGATATACCGGGCCCGTTCGGCCAGTAACGCTTTCTTCTGCTCGTCCAGGAACGCTTTCCCAAATGGCGACTTGGCTTTCTTCGCGGGAGCCTTCGCCGCCGCCTTCTTCGCGGGAGCCTTCGCCGCCGCCTTCTTCGCGGGAGCCTTCGCCGCCGCCTTCTTCGCGGGAGCCTTCGCCGCCGCCTTC
>JAZADN010000012.1:0-5159 GCA_036123585.1 Actinomycetota bacterium
ATCCGCCCCACAGGCCGGCCCCCTCGTCGAGGCCGAACGAGTATCCGTAGCAGCGCACCCCGAACGGGTTGCCCTCGTACGGCGACCCGTACCAGACGATGTCGACCGCTACCCGGTCGCCGACCGCCACCCCCAATTCGGCGTCGTCGGCCAGGGCGTGTACCCGCCCCACGATCTCGTGGCCCGGTACCACCGGGTTGACCTCGCCCGGCACGTGGTGGTGCCCGGCCAACTGCGCGACGTCGCTGTGGCACAGCCCGACCGCTTCGACGGCCAGCACGGCGCCGCCCGCCGGTGGTTCCGGCACCGAGAAGTCGTCGCGCAACTCCCAGGTGCCGTCACCGGCGAACACCACCGCCCGGCACGTCGCGGACACGATCAGGCCCCGTCCGTCCGGCCAGCGAACTGGCTACAGCTTCTGGAGCAGGGTGCCGGTACCAAGGCCACCGCCACAGCACATGGTCACGATGGCGTAGTCGCCGTCGCTGCGCTGCAGCTCGTGCACGGCCTTCGTGGTCAAGATGGCCCCCGTGCCGCCCAGCGGATGACCGAGGGCGATGGCCCCACCGTTCGGATTCACCGTCTCCATGTCCGGCTCCAACTCCTGCTCCCAGGCGAGCACCACCGAAGCGAAAGCCTCGTTGATCTCGACCAGGTCGATGTCGTCCATCGACAGGTCATTGTCGGCCAGCAACTTCTGCGTGGCTCCGATCGGACCGGTCAGCATCAACTCCGGGTCCGACCCCACCAGGCACGAGTCCACGATCCGGGCCAGCGGCTTCACGCCAAGGCTGGCGGCCTTGTTGGCCGTCATGATCAACACGGCGCCGGCACCGTCGGAGATCTGCGACGACGTGCCGGCGGTGTGTACGCCGTCCTCGCGTCCAGTCGGCTTCAGCCCTGCCAGCGACTCCAGCGTCGTCTCCCGCAGGCCCTCGTCCCGGGTGACCTTGGTGGTCCCACCAGTCGGCTTGCCGTCCTCGTCCAGCATCGGTGCTTCGACGGGCACGATCTGGGTGGCGAACCGGTCCTCGTCCCAGGCGCGCGCGGCCCGGGCCTGGGACTCCGCGCCAAAGGCGTCGGTCTGCTCGCGGGTGATGCCCCACTGCTCGGCGATCCGCTCCGATCCCTCGAACTGCGAAGTGAACTCGAAGTGCTCGAAGTAGTTCCGGTTGACGGGCCGACCCGAGTTGGGCTCCTTCGGCGTCGTCGCCCCGAACCCCACCTGCGACATGACCTCCACGCCACAGCCCACCGCCGCGTCGACGACGCCAGAGGCGACCAGCGAGTAAGCCATGTTCGTGGCCTGCTGCGAGGAGCCGCACTGGGCATCGACCGTCGTGGCCGGAACCTCGAGCGGCAGGCCGGCGGTCAGCCATGCCGTCCGGGTCACGTTCATCGACTGCATGCCGACCTGGCCGACACAGCCGCCGACGACTTGGCCGACCTCCATCGGATCGACGCCGGTGCGCTCGAACAGCGCCTTCTGCACGGTGCCCAGCACGTCCACGCTGTGGCAGGTCGAAAGGCCGCCGTTGCGGCGACCGATCGGGGTACGAACCGCGTCCACGATCACGACGTCACGCATTTTGTCTCCTCCTGGTTCCTTTCCCGGCCGCCTATCGGCAGACCGGATGGTCTCTGTCCGTCCGTCAGATCGGAAGCCCGCCGGTGGCCCGCGCCGTCGACCCGGTGTCGGTCCACGCGGCGATCGTCCGCTGTGCGATCCGCATCTGGTGGACTTCGTCGGCACCGTCGGCGAACCGCGCCCACCGGGCCTGCTGCAGCATGTGGGCCAACGGCGTGTCGGTCGAGTAGCCGAGCGCTCCGTGCACCTGGATGGCACGGTCAATGATCCGATTGAGGCTGTTGGCCACGAAGTGCTTGGCCATCGACACCTCGGACTTGAAGTCCTCGCCCCGGTCGATCTTGTAGGCCGCGTGAAGCACCATCAACTTCGACTGGTACAACTCCATCGTCGAGTCGGCGATCAGCCACTGGATGCCCTGCTTCTCGGCCAGCAGCGACCCGTGGCTGAACCGGTTCAGCGACCGGTCCACCATCATGTCCAGTGCCGTCTCGGCCTGGGCGATCCACCGCATGCAGTGGGCCAGGCGGGCCGGCCCGAGCCGATACTGGCCGAGCAGGTGTCCCTGGCCCCGACCGCCCAGCATCTGGTCGTCGTGGAGGCGCAGGTCCTCGATCAGAATCTCGCTGTGCCCGGTCGAACCGTGCATCGTCTCGATCTGGCGCACCTCGGTCCATCCGTCCTGGGGGATGTCGACCAGGAATGCCGAGTTGGCCGCCTGTGGGATGTCGGGGTTCTCCTCGGTGCGGCACACCAGGATGGCGAACTTCGCGCGGTGGGCGTTGCTGATGAACCACTTGTGGCCGTTGATGACCCATTCGTCGCCGTCCTGGAAGGCGCTGGTGCGGATCAGCGTCGGATCCGACCCGGCCACCTCCGGTTCGGTCATGGCGAAGCACGACCACGTCGTGCCCTCACAGAGCGGCTTCAGGTACTTCTCCTTCTGGGCGTCGGTCGCCCAGTGGAGAAGCGTGTGCATGTTGCCCTCATCGGGTGCCTGACAGTTCAGCACCCACGGGCCGTAGTACGAACGCGCCGCCTCGGCCTGCACCATGGCCAACTCGACGTGGCCCAGGCCCATGCCGCCCCACTCAATGGGCATGTGCGGCAGCCACAGGCCCTCGGCGTGGGCCTGTTTGCGCATCCCGACGAGCGCCCGGATGCGATCCTTGCCGTCCAGCGGCTCGGCGTCGCCCTCGCCGTCGACGACCGCCCCGCCGGGTCGGACGACGTCGTCGATGAATGCCCGGACCCGGGACCGGATCTCCTCGAGTTCCGGCGTGAGGCTGAAGTCGATGGCCATGTGCTGGGGGTGTTCCCTCTTGCCGTCGTTGGAACCTAGATGCTGTGACTGGGGCGGCCAGGACCCTCGGTCGGGTTGCCGTCCATGGCGGGGTTGAGTTGCGCATCGGCCATCAGGCCGGCGATCACATCGGTCATGTCCGCTGGGTCGTCGGTCTGCATGGCCGTCGGGCCGAGGTGCCACTGCTCGGCGATGCCAACCCGTTGGCCGACGATGTCGAACACCCGGCCAGTCACGTTCTGGGCGGCTTCGCTGCACAGCCAGGCCGTGGTCACGGCGATCCAGCGGGGACCCATCTTCTCTTGGGTCTCCTCGTCCATTCCCGAAAAGCCCGGCAGGTCCTTGGTCATCCGGGTGTAGGCACCGGGCGCCAGGCAGTTCACCGTCACGCCGTACTTCACGAGCTCCATGGCGGTGATGACGGTGAACGCGGCGATGCCGGCTTTCGCTGCGCCGTAGTTCGACTGGCCGACGTTGCCGTAGATCCCCGACGGTGATGCCGTGTTGACGATCCGGCCGAACGCCTCGCCGCCCGCCTTCACCTTCTCGCGCCAGTACACCGCCGCGTGGTGCGACGGGGCGAAGGTGCCCTTCAAGTGCACGTTGATCACGGCGTCCCAGTCTGACTCCGACATCGAGAACACCATGCGGTCCCGCAGGATCCCGGCGTTGTTGACCAGGATGTCGCAACTACCGAAGGTGTCGATGGCCTGCTGGACCATCTCGCCGGCGGCGTCGAAGTCGGCCACGTTGGCGCCGTTGACGACCGCCTCGCCACCCATGGCGGCGATCTCGTCGACCACCTCCTGGGCCGGGGTGGTGTCGGCGCCCTCACCGGAGGCGTCACCGCCGAGGTCGTTGACGACCACCTTGGCGCCATTGGAGGCCAGCATCAGGGCGTGCTCCCTCCCGATGCCCCGGCCTGCGCCGGTCACGATGGCCACGCGGCCCTCGACGATGTTGCCCATGGGGATGTGCTCCTATTCCTGTGAGAGAGAACGGTTTCCCGTGTGAGGGAACGGTTGGAGCCTGCCACTGCAGGCCTGCCTCTGCCCACGTGGGATGTGGACCGGCCAGTCAATGTTTCGGGCTCGCCGTCGCATCGTCGGGCAGCAGAATGGCTCTGGTCCCTGTCGACGGGACCCGATTCGTCATCGGGGCCTAGGGTCGGTCCGTGGCCGGCATCCCCTACGAGAAGGGCCTCCTCGAGGTGGCCGACGGCGTCCACGCGTACCTGCAGCCTGACGGGGGCTGGGGCTGGTCCAACGCGGGCCTTCTGGCCACCGACGACGGTTCGCTGCTCGTCGACACCCTGTTCGACCTGAGGCTCACCAGGGAGATGCTCGACGCAATGGCGCCGATCACCGGCACCCGCCCCATCGGAACCGTTGTCAACACCCACGCCAACGGCGACCACTGCTACGGAAACGAGGTAGTCGCCGGCCCCGGCGCCGGCGTCGAGATCGTCACCACGGAGGCCGCCGCCCGCGAGATGGAAGCGGTGCCACCATCAGCCCTCGTCGCGCTGCTGAATGCCGACCTCGGTTCGGAGACGAGCGACTACGTCCAGCGGGCCTTCGGGGCCTTCGACTTCACCGGCATCGAGGTCCCCGAGCCCACCCGCACCTTCAGCGGTCGGATGGAAATGGCCGTGGGCGGTCGACCGGTCGTCCTCGAGCAGGTGGGCCCCGCCCATACCGCCGGCGACCTTCTCGTCCACCTCCCCGACGCCGGCGCGGTCTTCGCCGGCGACATCCTGTTCATCGGCGGTACTCCCATCGTGTGGGACGGCCCCGTCGCCAACTGGATTGCTGCGTGCGACCGGATCCTGGACTTGGAGCCCTCGATCATCGTCCCCGGCCATGGCCCTCTGGCCACCAGCGACGACGTGCTCGCAGTCCGGGCCTACCTCTGTTGGCTGGCCTCGGCTTGCCGACAGGCACACTCTGCGGGCCTCACCGCAGCCGAAGCCGTTACGGAACTCGCCGCCAGTCCCGAGTTCGCCCCCTACCGTGAGTGGGGTGAGTGGGAACGGCTCGCGGTCAACGTCCGGGCCGTCTACCGTGAACTCGGCTCCGGCGACGCCACGATCATCGACCTGTTCGGCGCAATGGCTGAGTTGGTTGCCCCATCCCTTAAGGAGAATCCATGACCACCTGCGCGTTCATCGGCCTCGGTGTCATGGGGTATCCCATGGCCGGGCACCTCCAGGCCGCCGGACACCCCACCACCGTCTACAACCGGACCGCCGCCAAGGCAGCCGACTGG
>JAZADN010000013.1:0-19879 GCA_036123585.1 Actinomycetota bacterium
GGATGTCTACGAACCCCACCACGTCGGAGAAGTCCATCGCCATTCCCACGCGGATCGGATCACCCGACGGTGCATCGGCACAAGCCGAAAGGTCCGCACCCAGAACCGCATCTATGTCCAGACCCGACATAGCAGAGGCACCGGACGAACCGCTGTCTCCGCTGGCGGCGGTGGTGGCCGGCGCAGCTGTCGTAGCTGGCGCAGCGGTCGTAGCTGGCGCAGCCGTGGTGGCGGGGGCCGCGTCGGACCCCTCGTCCTCGCTGCCACAGGCCGCGGCCACCAGGGCCAGGACTGCTAGCAGAGCGATAGCGAACTTGTTCTTCATCTGATGGCACCCCTCGGGTTAATCGGCCGGGTCTCAGCCCGGGCTCGTGAATATTTGCATACAAAATCCAAATCGTCCAAGACCCGGGCGCCCGGATCTCGGCGTCACCGCTCAGGAGGGCGGACTCCGCGGAACTCCCAGTCCCCGCCGAGAGCCGTTGATCGGACTTCTTCAGACTCGGTCGGCTGGGCACCACAGTCGTCGCGGACGGGTGTCGGCCCGCTGACGATGGTGTTGGTGAGCGCGCCGAGGCCCTCGACCTCGACCGTCACCACGTCGCCCGGCTGGACCGGCCGCGAGTTGGCCGGCGTGCCGGAGAAGACCATGTCACCGGGCAGCAGGGTGATGGTGCGGGCCAGGTCGGCCACCAGGTAGTGCATGTCCCACGTCATCTCGTCGGTGTTGCCGTCCTGGGCCACCACTCCGTTGACCAGTGTGCGGATGCCCTTGCCCCGGAAGTCCCAGCGCTCGACCAGACCGGGTCCGACCGGACAGAGGGTGTCAGAGCCCTTGACCCGCAGCATCGACCCGGCGTCGGTGTCGCGGAAGTCGTGGAGGCCGTAGTCATTGCCGATCGTGTAGCCGGCGATGTACCCGCCCGCCTCGTCCGGGCTGACGTTGCGGCATGGACGCCCGATGACGATGACGATCTCGCCCTCGTAGTTCAACCATCGGCAGCGCTCCGGCCGGACGACGTCGCCGCGGTGGCTGTTCAAAGACGAGGTGGGCTTGTGGAAGTAGGTCGGAGCAGCGGGCAGCGAGACCTGGAACTCGTTGACTCGGCTCACGTGGTTGAGGTGGACGCACAGGATCTTGGACGGCTCGCTGGGCGGCAGGTGAACAGCGTCGGCCTCGGCCACCCTCCGACCGTCGCCGGCAACCAGTTCGTCGGCGTCGACGACCACCGGGACGACCGATCCGTCCAGGAGGATCCTCCTCGTCTCGCGCCTGTCCCCCATCGGCTTCTCCCCATCGGCCGTTCCCACGAGTGGTCCCGTGGCAGAGCGGACCCTGCCATGGAATTCGTTAGGGACCAAAGGATATACTCGACGGCATGGCTGATGTCAAAGGCTTCACGTTCCCCAGGACCGCTACCGGCGCGTCTTCGCTGGTGCCCGCCCCGCCATGGCACTACTCCGGCGACATGCTCACCATCGAGTACCGGACCGACCCGGCAGCCGTGGCCGAACTCCTCCCCGACCCGCTGACACCCGCCGCCGACGATCCCGGAGCGGTGGCCGTGATCTGGGTCGACTGGCAGTCCTGCTCCGACGACTTCAACGAGGTCCTCGACCCTGACCGCCTCCAGTACAAGGAGTGCTTCGTCGTGATTCGGTGTTCCTACGAGGGCGAGACCTACAGCCGCTGCGCCTACATCTGGGTCGACAAGGACTACGCCATGCTTCGCGGTCACGTGCAGGGCTACCCCAAGAAGCTCGGCGACATCTGGATGACCCGACCGGTCACCGTGGGGAAGGCTGGTCCCCGCCTCGAGCCGGGCGGCCGCTTCGGCGCGACCTGCTCGGCATACGGGCGACGCCTATTGGAGGCCGAGTTCACGATCTCCGGAGACAGCGACCACAACGGCTTCGTCAACGCCCTGCCCATGCTTCACCACCGCGTCCTGCCGGCCATAGAAGCCGACGGCACCGACTCACTGAACGAGCTGGTGACCATGCGGGGCTATGACGCAGAAGTGGGTCCGGCCTACACCGGTGACGTCGACCTCCGGATCTTCGGATCGCCGGTCGAGGAACTGCAACGCCTCGCCCCCCGCGAGATGATCGCCGGCTACTGGCGCAGCGTGGGCGTGTCGTGGAATGGCGGCACCACACTCGCCGACCTGAACCGAACCCCCCAACGACCCAAGGTTCAGTAGAACCGGAGTCGACCATGGCCATCGACCACCACCCCTGGGTGCCTCACACCGATGACGGCCACGTCGACCTCGCCTCCCACGACACCTGGGTGGACGGCACTCCCTACACCACCCTCCATCGCTTGCGCGACGAGGATCCGGTGGCATGGATCGTCGAGGAGGAGGGCTCAGGGTTCTGGACCGTCACCCGTTACGCCGACGTCGTCGACCTGAACCACCGCTGGAACGACTTCACCTCGTATCAAGGTATCCGCCTCGAAGAGATGGACGCCGAGGAGACCGAGGCCCGTCGCACCCTCATGGAACTCGACCCACCCGACCACACGCGCCTGCGCCGCCTGGTGAACAGGGGCTTCACCCGCCAGACCGTGGAGTCGTATGAAGAACCCATCAGGAAGCTCACAGGCGAGATCCTCGACAACGCTTTGGCGCTCGGGGAATTCGACTTCGTGGGCGAGGTGGCCCGGGTGCTGCCCATGCGGATGCTTGGCCGCCTGCTCGGAGTTCCCGACGAAGACGCCGAACAGCTCGTCGAGTGGGGCGACCAACTCCTGTCCAATTCCGACCCCGAGTACACCGACCACGTGGTGGACCAGGTCGACACCGATGAGTTCCGCCTCATCCCGTTCCGCAGCCCGGCCGGCCTCGAGGTGTTCAGGTACGCCCAAGAGGCGGCAGCCCATCGACGGGGATGCCCACACGACGACGTGATCTCTCGTCTGCTGGCCCCGACCTCCGATGGCACGCCTCTTACCGATCTGGAGTTCAACAACTTCTTCGCGGTGCTAGTGGCCGCCGGCAACGACACCACTCGTTATTCGCTGACCGAGGGCCTCCGGGCCCTCGTCGACCACCCTGATCAGATGCGGGCCCTGCGCGACGACCCGTCGATCATTAACACCGCTGTCGAGGAGATCTTGCGGTGGACCACCGTCACCACCCACTTCCGACGTACTGCCACGAGCGACCAGGAGCTCCACGGCCGCACCATCCGCGAGGGCGACAAGGTCGTGCTCTGGTGGGTGGGCGCCAACTACGACGAGCGCAAGTTCGATGACCCCTACCGGTTCGACCTGCGGCGCGACCCGAATGACCACGTGGCGTTCGGACGCAACGGTCCGCACCTGTGCCTGGGAGCCTGGCTGGCCCGCATGGAGATCCGGATCACCCTGCAGGAACTGCTGGCTCGCACCACCGACATCGAGGTGGTCCACGAGTCGGACCGACTGCGATCCAACCTGATCAGCGGCACGAAACACCTAACAGTTCGGGTCGGCTGACGCGACCACTCGACGGGCCGGCCGGCGCTCAGGCCAGTTCGTTGACCAGGACGCCCTCCACGACCACCGGCTCGTCGTCCAGCGTCACAGTGCAGTTGCGCATCGGCAAATCGAAGTGGCCTCGGCAATAACGGCCGGCTACCTCGTTGGCGCCGGTTGACCAAAGGAAGTTGCCGGCAAAGGCCCGCAGTTCGGTGCCGTTTAGGTCGCGCTTGTCATACAGGGGCAGCACGTCCCAACGGCAGGCGTGGTTCATTCCCCAGCCCACGTGGCTCACCGCGTAGGCCTCCGGCTCCTCCCACGCGGCCAGATAAGACGAGAACAACTCGGCATCGAGTCCATCTCCCTCCACGGCTACGACATGGTCGGCTTCCAACGTGCAGGTGATCGCTGATCGCAGGTACTCCTTGAAGGTGAGGTTGGCGTCACCCGGAGCCATCACCACTGTGCCTGACGTTGAGCCTGACGCCGGGAAGCACAGCACCAGGCCGCCCGGCCAGTGGGCGATGCCCCCCGGGGCGGTGACCGTGCCGTCCGAGCCAGCCACCGCGGCGCCAGTCAGGTCGACAACCAGGTCGGTGCCGGCGACCGAGGTGACCCGCATGGTCGACGCAGTGGCCAGCATCTCTCGTCCACGCGCCACCCTGGCACCCATCCCCTCGTCGTGGCCGACCCGATCGAACACTTCCGGGTGCTCATTGGACAACATCAGGATGCGCGCCCCATCGGCCAGGAGCGCCGGACGTTCCTCGGCGTGGAGCAAGCCCTCGACGGTGCAGTCCACGATGAAGTCGGCCGCCGACAGCCCGGCGACGACCGCCGGATTGTGGGCGATGGCCACCGATGCACCCGTCGATCGGATGGGCACCGGCCCGCGGTTGGGTGGGGTGGGGAGCACCACGGTCGACACCGCGGCCCCTAGGCGCTGGAGGGCCAGCACCGACGTGTCCACCAGCCCGGGTCGGCTGTCGTCCTCGGCCAGGACCACCGCTGTCTCACCGGCGGCCACCGCGCAGCGGACGAAGTGGTCGGAGAACGCTTCCACCCGGTGCCATGGAACGGTCATCGTCGTCTCCTCCCCCGGTCCGGTCGGCTCAGTCGTCGTAGAGGCCGGCCCGACCCAGCCGGTCGAGTGTGACCTCCACGCTCCACGGAAGCATGGTGGCACCGCAACGGGCGTCGCGGTACATCCGCTCCAGGGCACTGGGCCGCAGCAGCGACCGCCCCCCGCACACCCGGACGGCCGTCGCCGCGACCTCGGGCGCCGTCTCCATGGCCGTGACGGTCGCCGCCCACGCCCGGCGGAGCTGCTCCGGACCCGGATCGACGCCGACCTCGCCCAGCATTCGGTAGGTGAGCGCCTGAGACCGCTCCCAGGCCAGGCGCATCTGGGCCCAGCCGTGCTGTTTCTGCGGCATGTCCCGCCGCTCCGACGGTCCAGCGTCGCCGCGCAGATACTCGGCCGTGTAGTCGAGCACGGCCCGCTGGATCCCCAGATAGGTGAAGGTGAGCGTGGTGTAGAAGTAGGGCCAGCGGGTAGCCATCTGGTCGAAGCCGCCAGGCGGGAGGAACTCGTTCTCGGCCGGAACGAAGGCCTCGTCGAAGACCAGGTTCTTGGAGATGGTGCCTCGCATGCCGAGGGGGTCCCAGTCCCCCTCGATGATGACGCCATCCGCGTCGGCCGGCACGCCGAGGAACCGGACCCGGTCGTCCCCCTCGACCATGCAGGTGGCGTTGTGGAAGTCGGCCACCTCTGACAACGAGGCGAAGACCTTCCGCCCGGAGACCAGGTAGCCGCCGTCGACAGGCACGGCCCGCGCGGCGAAGCCGTCGGTCTCACCGGGGGCCTGGCCCTCGCTGAATGGCTGGGCGTGGACCCTGCCCTCGGTGACCACGCCCCGCCACAGCTCGGTGCGGCGTTCCTCGTGGACGGCCCGATCCTCCTCGGTCATATCCAGGTCGTCGGCGATCTGGCCGACCAGCATCGTGGTCGCCGTGTGCATGTTGAAGGTCAGGGCCGTCGACCCGCAGTGACGACCCATCTCTTCAGACACCAGGGCGTAGGTCACGAAGTCGCCACCGAGGCCGCCGTGGGACTCAGGTATGCAAAGGCCCAGGAAGCCAGCTTCGCGCAGGTCCGCGTAGTTCTCGTGGGGGAAGGCAGCCTCGCGGTCCACTGCGTCGGCCCGGGCGGCGAACGCCGGCCCCATCTCGGCGACACGGGCGACCAGCTCGCGACGGCGGGGAGTCCAGATCTCGCTCATGGGGTTGGTGGGTGCCTCCCAGGAATCGGGGCTGCGGTGGACCGTCAGACCCGGCCGAGGCTACGGACGTGGTCGACGGCGTGTCGACACAGGGCCGGCACCTCGGCCGGGTCGTCGACGTGCTGGGAGGGCTTCACGCAGAAGGTGGTGAAGCCTTGCTCCAACTGTCGGGGTAGGTCGGCCAGGGCCGCGTCCAAATCGGCCACCCCGTCGACCGTGGGGAACGTGGCGCGGGTACCGCCAACCATCTCGAATCCATCGGGGTCGCGGCCAGCCTCGGCCAGGACCGTTCGCAGCCGCGTCAGGTCGGCGTCGGCAACCGGCCCGAACGGGTGGAAGCCGTCGCCGTAGGCCACCAGGCGACGTAGCAGGGCGTCGTGCATCCCCTGCCCGCCGAACCACATCCGGGGCCGGCCGCCCCGCCATGGCTTGGGAACGCAGTACACGTCGTCGAAGGCGAAGTGGTCGCCGTGGTGGGAGGCCGGTGTGTCGCGCCACAGTGCCGACATGGCCGTCAGCTGCTCGTCGAGGATTCGTCCCCGACGCTCGAATGGGACACCGAGCGCCGCGTACTCATCGCGATGCCACGAAACCGTCGGCTGCACGACGAGGCGGCCCTCCGACAGGCGGTCCAGCGTGGCCAACTCCTTGGCGAGGAGGACCGGGTGGCGCAGTGGAGCGATAATGGCGCCCATCACCAGGCGGACCCGTTCGGTCGCCGCAGCAACGGCGGCCAGCAGGAGGTTGGAACTGGGCCACTCCATGGACGGATCCTGGTTGCCCGGTGCGGCGTATTCGCGGGGGTTGCGAGGCCGACCGAGGGCCCCGGCCGATGGGCCGAGAACCACGTGTTCGCTGGCCATCACGGCGTCGAACCCGGCCTCCTCGGCCGCAACGGCCATCTGGACCAGCGCCCGGAGGTCGCCGGGGGGCACGAGGGTGTCGTTCTCGGTGAGGATCAGCAGCAGGCGGAGGTCCGGCATTGTCGGTGGCCCCCGCCGAAGGGCCGGCTCGGTCGTTCCCTTCATGAGGTCGTCCCGTCGCGAATCTGGAGGGTCTTGAGATCGGCATGGAATTCGAGAGCATGGTCGCCGCCCTCACGACCCAGGCCGCTGATCCCGAGGCCTCCGAAGGGGGCGGTCAGGTCCCGGACCAAGAAGCAGTTGACCCAGGTGGTACCTGCCCGCAGGGCTCCGCCGACCCGCTCGGCTCGGTCGGCCGACCCGGTGAACAGAGTGGCCGAGAGCCCGTAATCCGTGGAGTTGGCCAGGGCGACGGCCTCGTCCTCGTCGGCGAACGACTGGAAGGTCAGGACGGGACCGAACACCTCGTGCTGGACGACCTCGCTGTCGTTGGACGCCGGGGCGATGAGCGTGGGCTCGAGCCAGAGGGCGTCCTCGGGTCGGCCGGACCATCCGTCCGGGACGTGGCGGACTCCACCCCGGAGTACCTCGTCGCCGGTCGCCCGGGCCCGCTCCACGAAGCCCTCGACCCGGGCCATGTGGTCGGGGTGGATCATCGGGGTGATGGTGGTCGCGTCGTCATGGCTGTCGCCCATCACGTGGGCGTCCACATGGGCGTGGAACCGGGCCAGGAACTCGTCGGCCACCGTGGCCTCGACGAGCAGGCGGGTGCCGGCCAGACACACCTGGCCCGAGTCGTCGTACTGGCCGGCCGCCGTGCGGGCCGCCGCCTCCAAGTCGGCGTCGGCGAACACCACGAACGCCCCCTTGCCACCCAACTCGGCGGTGAACGGCACGATGTTGGCGGCCGCCGCGGCGCCGATGTGGCGGGCCGTCTCTGGCGAGCCAGTGAACGAGAGACGTCGGGCCCGCGGGGCCGGCGGCCGCGGGGGCGCCTCTGGGGCGGGCCGTCCCGGGCGAGCACGTGACCGCGCGCCGTCGGACCGGCGGGCCCGCCGTCAGCGGCGGCCCGACTCGCTCGCCGATGCCTTGGACCACGTTGAGCACGCCTGGTGGCAGGCCGGCCTCGTCGGCGAGGTCGGCGAGCAGGCTGGCCGACAGCGGTGACCACTCGGCTGGCTTGAGGACGACCGGGTTGCCAGCAGCCAAGGCCGGGGCCAGCTTCCAGGTGGCCAGCATGAAAGGGGCGTTCCAAGGGGTGATGACCACCGCCGGACCGGCGGGGAGGCGTTGGACCCGGTTGGCCGTGCCGTTGGACGACCAGGTCCGTTCCTCGTGCTCCTCGGCCAGTTCCGCGTATGCCCGGAAGTTGCGAGCACCGCGTCCGATGACCCGGTTACGCAGGCTCTCGTGGCGCATGGCCATGTCGACGCACTCGACTGCGGCGATCTGGGGCACCCGCTCGTCGACGAGGTCGGCCAGACGACGCAGGTAGGGGCCCCGGCCGGACGGGCCTAGAGCGGCCCAGCCGGCGAAGGCATCGGTGGCCGCAGCCAGCGCGGCGTCCGCGGTGGCTGCGTCGCCGGCCGACACCTCGGCGAGGACCGTCGACCAGTCCAGCGGGGACCGGTCCTCGAAGGTGGCCGGTGACGAGACCCGCCGGCCACCGACGTAGTGGTCGACCGACACGGCCACTCCGGCCACCTCGACCCGCGGTCGCTCGTTCATCGTGTTCACCTCGCCCAGTTCTGGTCACCACCACCCGCTGCAGGTGCCCCGGCCCAGTTCATTTGGGCCCAAAGGATTATGGTGAGTGTAGATTGTCTCGGTCCAGCGTGCATTTCTGGAGGTTTCCGTGAGCGAACACCACCTGATGGTCATCGGTGCAGACCGCGTTGACGCCACCGAGGCGACCGAGGTGCGGTCGCCCTACGACGGCCGGGTCCTCGGAACCGTCCCCACCGGCACCGCCGAGCACATCAACGCGGCGGTGGCCGCCGCTAAGGCCGTGCTGGCCGACGGCCCGCTGCCCACCCACCAGCGGGCCTCGATTCTGGATCGCCTCGCCGATGCCATCACCGCCCGTCACGAGGAGTTTGCCCAGAGCATCTCCGCTGAGGCGGCCAAGCCCATTGCCACCGCCCGGGTGGAGGCCTCCCGCGCCATCGACACGGCCCGCTTCTCGGCCGCCGTGGCCCGCACCTTCACCAGCGAGGCCCTCACACCGGACGCCAGCTCGGCCGGCGCGAACAAGACGGCTTGGGTGAGGAAGGTCCCGATCGGCGTGGTCGGCGCCATCTCGCCGTTCAACTTCCCCCTCAATCTCGTGTGCCACAAGGTGGCCCCGGCCATCGCCGCCGGCTGCCCATTGGTCCTCAAGCCTGCTTCGGCCACTCCGCTGACTGCCATCCTCCTGGCCGAGGTCCTTCTAGAGGACTGTGGCCTGCCTCCGGGCTGGGTGAACGTGGTGACCTGCCCGGGACGCACCGCCTCGCATCTCGTCGAACACGACGATGTGGCCATGATCACCTTCACCGGCTCACCCCCGGTGGGCTGGGGCATCCGGACCATTGCCGCCCGAAAAAAGGTGTCGCTCGAGCTGGGTAACAACTCGCCCATCGTCATCGAACCAGACGTGGACCCGGCGACCGCTGCGGCGAAATTGAAGGTAGCGGCGTTCGGCTATGCCGGACAGACCTGCATCTCGACCCAGCGCATCTACGTTCACGAGGACATCGCAGCCGCCTTCACCGAGGCCATGGCCGACCAGGCCCGCAGTCTGGTGGTCGGCGACCCGGCGAACGACGCCACCGAGGTGTCGTCGCTCATCGACGCCGGCGAGACCGAGCGAGTGGCCGAATGGGTCGACGAAGCCACGGCTGCAGGCGCCAAGCTGGTCTGCGGCGGCACCATGGTTGACGGCGTGCTGGCCCCCACCGTGCTGTCCGACGTCACCGATGACATGAAGGTCAGTTGCATCGAGGTCTTCGGTCCGGTGGTCGGTATCGCCACCTACACCGACTACGAGGACGCCTTAGTCCGTGCCAACTCCAGTGACTACGGGCTGCAGGCAGCGGTGTTCACCAACGACATCGGCCGGGCGCTGCGGGCCGCCGACGTCCTCGACTACGGCTCGGTCCTGGTCAACGAATCGCCGTCTTGGCGGGCCGACCACATGCCGTACGGCGGCATCCGCGACTCAGGCAACACCAAAGAGGGTCCGGCCTACACGGTCCGCGAGATGACCGAGGACCGGGTCATCGTCATCCAGGCGTAGGCCTGGGGCCTGCGGTTGCAGAGAACGGGGCCCCTTCAGTGGCCCGCCTCGACGCGGGCCACCAGCCCGCAGATCGGGTCGAGGACGAGTGGCCAGGCAGGCTCGGGCATCTCATGGCCCAGGCCCTCGATCCAAACAAGTTCAGCCCCGGGCACGGCGTCGGCGGTCTCCTGCCCTCCTTGGGGCGGTATGAGGGGATCCTCGGTGCCGTGGATGACCAGCGTCGGCACCTCCAGCGAGGCCAGACCCGGTCGACGGTCCTCGTCGGCCAGGGCGGCCATGGCCTGTCGGATGCCCCCGTCCGGATGCCACGCCCGGCGCTGGTTGGCCAGGGACCTCTCCCGTGCACCGACCTCGTCGAACTCGAAGCCGGTCCCGGCGTACATCCGGGCCGTCGCCACCTCGACGTCGGCGATGGCTTCCGGGTCCGACTGATCGATCTCGGGTGGTTGCAGTGAGAGCAGGACGTCGAGATCCAGCGGGACGATGCGGGGCATCGACATGATCGACGTCAGGCTCCGCACCCGTTCCGGATGGCCCATGGCGATCCGTTGGGCGATCATCCCCCCGAACGACGCCCCGACGACGTGCGTCGAGTCGAAGCCGAGGGAGTCCATTAGGCCAGCGGTGTCATCGGCGAGGTCGGACAGGGCGTAGGGCGCCTCGACACTGCCCCCTTCCAGAAAGGAGAGGAAGGCCGCCACCGGGTCTCCGGGAGGGAGCTCGTCGAACCACGTACTGAGCCCGACGTCCCGGTTGTCGAACCGGACGACGTAGTGGCCCCGGTCTGCCAGCCGGCGGCAAAAGTCCTCCGGCCACCCCGTCATCTGGGCGTTGAGGCCCATCACCAGCAGCACAGGCGGGTCGGACCGGTCGCCGAACTCCTCGTACTCGAGCACCAGCCCGTTGGCCCTCGCCTGTGGCATGCGGTCCCTCCCGGATCCGACCGGGCCCGCGAACCGGGCCGGTAGGTAGGTTGCCACCGTGACCGAACCAATCTGGCGACGGAACGCCACCGAACTCGCTGGGATGGTGGCCGATGGCGACGTATCGGCCCGCGAGGTGGTCGACGCCCACCTGGCCCGGATCGACGAGGTGAACGGTTGGCTGAACGCTCTCGTTGTGGTCGATACCGACGGGGCCCGGACCGCTGCGGACCAGATCGACCGGGGGCGCGCCGCCGGCGAACCCCTTGGCCCGCTGGCCGGCGTGCCGTTCACTGTCAAGGACGGCCTCGACCTGGCTGGCCACCCCACGACCTACGGAATTGCCGCCTTCGCAGACAACGTCGCCCCGGTGGACGACCCGACCGTCGGCCGCCTCCGGGCCGCTGGCGCCGTCCCCATCGGCAAATCCAACCAACCCGAGATGGCCATGAGATTGGCCACCGACAACACCCTCTTCGGCCTGACCCGCAACCCTTGGCACCCCGACCGCACGCCCAGCGGATCATCGGGCGGCGAGGCTTCAGCCATCGCCTCGGGCATGGCCCCGATGGGGGTGGGTACCGACCTCGGCGGCTCGGTCCGCAACCCCGCGTACGCCTGTGGGATCGCCGCCACGAAGACGTCGCTGGGCCGCCTCCCCGTCCACGGCACCACTCCGGCAGCCGCCGAGCCGCTGCTGGGCCGCCAGTGGATGGCCGTGGCCGGACCCATGGCCCGCAGCGTGGCCGACCTCGCAGCCATGATGCGGGCCACCGTCGGCCGCCACCCCCGCGATCCCCGCACGGTCGACGTGCCCTACGACGGCGCCGGATTCGTCCGCCGGGTCGCCGTGCCCACCGAGCTGCCCGGCGGTCCGATCCACCCCGACGCCCGCGAGGCCGTCCATCGGGCGGGCGAGGCACTGGCCGCTGAAGGATGGGAGGTCGTCGACGCCACCCCGCCCGAGATGGAGCTCTGCTACGACCTGTGGGGCCGACTCGTCGGCGAGGACTTCCCCACCACCCTGCACGCCCTGGACGAGTTCATGTCCCGGGACGGCTCTCACCTGATGCGGTCGTCGATCCGGTTCTGGCCGGCCGGGGAGGTAGCCCCCCAGGTGGTCCACGTTGAGCGGCTGCGCCTGGCCCGTCAATGGGCCCTGTTCCTCGACGAGCACCCGGTAGTCGTGCTGCCCACCTGGTACCAGCCACCGTTCGCCCACGGAGACGACCTTGCGGACGACATCGGAGTCGTGAGGGCCCTCTACGACGGGGTCTTCACGCCCATCACGGCGGCCAACCTCTTGGGGCTTCCGGCCACCCAGGTGCCGGTGGGTTGCAACGACGACGGGGTACCGCTCGGCGTCCAGTTCATGGCCGACCGGCACCGCGAGGACCGCACCCTGACCGCCGCGGCAGTAGTGGAGGCGGCCCACCCCCCGATCACCCCCATCGATCCCGTGACTCACTGAACCGGTCCGACATGGACGAACTCTGCACCAAGACCGCCAGCCAGCTGGCCGCCCTGATCGCCGCCGGCGAGACATCGAGCACCGAGGTGGTCGAGGCCCACCTGGACCGCATCGATGAGGTGAACGGCCACTGCAACGCCATCACGATCGTGCTGGCCACCGAGGCACGGGCCGCGGCGGCGGCCGTCGATACTGCGATGGCCGCTGGCGAGGAGCAGGGCCCGCTGGCCGGGGTCCCCTGCACCGTCAAGGAGAACCTCGACCTGGCCGGCACCCCCACCACCCAGGGACTTCCCGTGTTCGCCGAACTGGTGGCCCCTTCCGACGCCCCGGTGGTCGAGCGGATCCGAGCGGCCGGAGCCATCCCCATCGGGCGCACCAACCTCCCCGAACTGGGCTTGCGGATCACCACCGACAACCCGCTGCACGGCCTGACCCGCAACCCCTGGCACCCGGACCGGACTGCCGGCGGCTCGTCCGGGGGAGAGGGCTCGGCCATCGCGACCGGCATGTCGCCCCTTGGGCTCGGCAATGACATCGGTGGTTCGGTCCGCAACCCCGCCTTCTGCTGCGGAATCTCCTCGCTCAAGCCAACCCACGGCCGGCTTCCCACCTTCAGCGCCTTTGAGCACAACCAGGATCCGGGACTGGCGTCGCAGGTGATGCGCACTGAAGGTCCGATGGCCCGCTCGGTGGCCGACCTCCGACTGGCCATGGAGGTGCTCCACGGTCGCGACCCGCGGGACGCCCGATCGGTGACCATCCCCCTCGATGGGCCCGAGTTTTCGCTCCGGGCCGCGGTACTTCGGACGGTCCCCAACGTGGACTGCCATCCGTCGGTCGTGGCCGGCGTGGACACGGCGGCCGCGGCGCTAGCCGACGCCGGCTGGGAGGTCGTCGACGCCACCCCGCCCGAGATGGAGCTCTGCCACGACCTGTGGGGCCAACTGCTCGCTGTTGACGTGGCCAACGTGATGGAGGCGGCCCGGGCGATCCTCTCCCCGGAGTTGGCCGCCCTGCTCGACACGCTGGCCGAGGACTACTCAGTCGAGAGCACGGCCCCGACCCGCATCGTTGCCGAGGTGGCCCGCCTGGGACGGGAGTGGGGCCTCTTCTTCGTCGACTACCCGGTGCTCATCATGCCCACCTGGACCCGGCCCCAGCCCGAACACGGCTTCGACCTCGAGTCCCGGGACGACACCCCCGACCTGCTGGCCTGCATCACCCCGCCGAACCTGCTCGGCCTCCCGTCGGCCGCCGTCCCGGTGGGAGTGTCCGACGGGTTACCACAAGGGGTGCAGTGCGTGGCCGACTGCTGGCGCGACGACCTGGCCCTGTTCGCCGCCGGCGACTTGGAGGCCGCCCTAGGAGCGATCACGCCGATCGACCCGGTCGCCTGAGAAGCCCGGACGCCTGAAGAGGGTCAGGTAGGCCTGACGGCACGCACCACCTTGGCCGGCACCCCGGCCACCAACTCGTGGCTCCCCGACGCCTCGAGGCCCAAACCACCCATGGCCGCGCTGATGACCGCCACGTCGACCGGTGTCAGTTCGGCCTCGTGGCCGGCGAACTTGGCGTGGTCAGGGTGCGTCGGATCGTCGTAGTCCTCGTCGACCAGCAGCAGACGCCCTCCCGGCGACAACACCCGGGCGAACTCGGCGAAGGCCGCAGCGTGGTCCACCCAGTGGTGCATGGCGTTGCCTGCCCACAACACCTCGGTGGACCCGCCGGCCACCGGCAGGTCCTCGGCCACGCCCGCCTCGACCACGATGCGGCGCCGGGCCCGATTGCCCAGCCGTCGCAGGCGGCACACGAGGCGCATCGTCCCGCCGGGCTCGACGGCCACCACGTGGGCACCGCGCTTCGCCGCCAGGACAGTGGCCGCCCCCATACCCGCCCCGACGTCGAGGCCCCGCTCTCCGGGACTCGGGTCGGCTAGGTCCACGATGGCCCGGTTCAGGTCGGTCTGCCAGAAGGTCCGTACCTTCCACAGCCACCGCAGTTCGGCCAGCCAGCCCTTGTCGTGGTCATGGCGGTGTTTCTCGTGGACCATTCCGGGAGCCTGCCACGGCGAGGCTCGACCGAATGGAGTTGGACGGCCGATCCGAGGAGACCAATTGCACAGGCTCATGGAAGACTTCCACGATGGTCAGCGACCCTCACGGGAACCCCCAACCGCTCGGCGGCAACGACATGCCCCGCTTCGGAGGCCCCGGCACCTTCATGCGCCTGCCCGGAACGTCGTCACCGTTCGACCTCGACGTGGCGGTGGTCGGCGTACCCCTCGACATCGGCACCTCCAACCGACCCGGCGCCCGCTTCGGCCCACGCGGCATCCGCGGCGAGTCGGTCCTGCTCCGGCCCTACAACATGGCCACCCGGGCCGCTCCGTTCGACAGCCTCTGCATCGACGACGTCGGAGACGTCGCTACCAGTCCGTACGACCTACTGGCTGCCGTCGACGCCATCGAAGCCCACTACGACGACCTGCTAGCCCACGACGTGATCACGGCCACCATGGGAGGGGACCACACCATCGTGCTGCCGATCCTGCGGGCCATGAGGAAGAAGCACGGCCCGGTCGGGCTGGTCCATGTGGACGCCCACACCGACATCAACGACGCCATGTTCGGCTCGAGGATCGCCCATGGCACGCCGTTCCGGCGGGCCGTCGAAGAGGACCTGCTGGACACCGACCGGGTCGTCCAGATCGGCGTGCGGGGCACCGGCTACGCAGCCGACGACTTCGACTGGTCGCGCGAACAGGGCTTCCGAGTCGTCCAGGCTGAGGAGTGCTGGCACCGCAGCCTCGAGCCGCTGATGGCCGAGGTCCGCGAGAGGGTCGGCGGTGGCCCCGTCTACCTGAGCTTCGACGTCGACGGCCTGGACCCGGCTTACGCGCCGGGCACCGGCACCCCGGAAGTCGGCGGGCTGACCATGCCCCAGGCTCTCGAGGTGGTACGAGGCTGCCGAGGCCTCGATCTGGTGGGCTGCGACATGGTCGAAGTGGCCCCCATCTACGACTCCAGCGGCATGACCAGCCTGGTGGGCGCCAACCTGCTCTACGAAATGCTCTGCGTGCTCCCCGGTGTCGAACACCGCGCCTGACACACCGCTCCCGGATAGGGCGACGCCCGAGACCGGGAGTCCCAGCCTGTACCCGTACTTCCTGATCCTCTTCGGCGCGTCTGCCGGGCTGGCCTCCATCATCGTCCTCCTGGCGGAGCTGCGGTCCGAACTGGGCTTCTCGGAAGCCGGCCTCGGCCTTGCCATCGCCTCAGGCTTTGGCGCGGCGTTCGTGGCCAATCTGGTCATGGCCCCCCAAGCCGACCGAGGTCGAGCGCCGCTCATGCTGCGTGGAGGGCTGATCCTGGCCGTGTCCGGGATGGTCCTCCTCGCGGTGGGTACCGAACTGTGGCACTACGTGGCCGGCCGAGCCGTCTTCGGCTTCGCCCTCGGGACGGCCGGTCCAGCCGCCCGGCGCACCGTCATTGTCGCCGACCCCGAGAACCTCGGCCGCAACATGGGCCGGCTCGGAGCCTGGGACGTAGGAGGCTTCGTGGCCGGCCCGATGATCGCCGCCGGCCTGACCGCCATCGGCGGCTTCCGATTCACGTTCTGGATGATGGCCTGCGTCATGGCCCTGTTGATCCCCCTGTCCTTCCGGGCCCAGCCCGACACGGCGGCCAAGGACGAGGACGGCCTGGGAATGAAGGGCCTGATGCGCATCCGCCGCCTCGTCGGCGCCCTGTTCGTGGTGTCGGCCTACTTCGTGTTCATCGGAGCCTTCGAGGCCGTGTGGATCTTGGAGATGGACCACCGGGGTGCCGACCAGACGATGCTGTCGATCGGCATCACGTTGGCCGCCCTACCCATCCCCCTCTTCTCGCCACTCGGTGGTTCACTGGCCCAGAAGTACGGGGCTCGACGCTGGGCGGTCGGCGGCCTAGCCGTGATCACGCTGGTCACCACCTTCTACGGAGTGGTCCCCGGCGTGGCCTGGATGGTGGCCTTGACAATGTGCACCTCGGTGCTCGAAGGCTTCACCTTCCCCTCGGCGCCCATGCTGGTAGCGGCCGCGGTACCCGCCGAACGTCAGGCCGCCGCCCAGGGGCTGATGAGCGCCGTCGAGGTGGCCACCGCCGCGGTCGCAGCCGCCCTGCTGGCCTTGGTCTACGACGCCCACGGCGATCTCGTGGCCTGGGCGGCGACCGCGTTCACCATGGCGATCCTGCTGGTGATCGGTGCCATACTCACCCGACCCGAAGACCGAAAGCTCGTTCGACCGGGCATCCCCGACGACCCGATCAGGAGGCCCTTCCAGTGACCAGCGCCCTCTTCCATCCCTTCGCCCCGGCGACCAAGCCCGAAGCAGACTTCGTCAACATCGTCCGAGGCGAGGGATCGCTGATATTCGACGACGCCGGCAAGGACTACGTCGACGGGCTGGGCAGCCTCTGGTACTGCCAGGTCGGCCACGGACGCAACGAGATCATCGACGCGGTGGCCACCCAGATGCGCCGGATCGAGGCATACAACGTCTTCGACCCGTTCACCAACGAACCCGCGGTCCGGGTGGCCGAGATGATCGTGGAACGCTCCCCGCTCCCCGACGGCCGGGTGTTCCTCGGCTGCTCCGGCTCGGAAGCCGTGGACTCGGCGCTGAAGATCGCCCGCCAGTACCACCAGAAGCAGGGCGACGGCGACCGGCAGGTCGTGGTGCGCCGCACCAACGGCTACCACGGCACCAACTTCGGTGGAACCAGCGCCCAGGGCATAGCCCCCAATCGCGAGGGCTGGGGCGATCTGGTCCCCCACTTCGTAGAGGTCCCCCACGACGACCTGGAGGCGGCGGCCACCGTCTTCGCCGAGCAGGGCGACCGAATCGCCGCGGTGATCTCCGAGCCGGTCCAGGGTGCCGGCGGCGTGCACCCACCGGTCGACGGCTATCTCGAGGGCCTGCGCCGCCTGTGCGACGACCACGGCGCTTTGCTCATCCTCGACGAGGTGATCTGCGGCTTCGGGCGGACCGGCGAGTGGTTCGGCGCCCAGCACTACGGCGTCACCCCGGATCTCATGACGTTCGCCAAGGCGGTGACCTCGGGCTATCTGCCGCTGTCGGGCGTGATCATGTCGCGGGGCGTCTGCGAGGTGTTCGAGGATCCGGGCTTCATCTTCCGGTCTGGCTACACCTATGCAGGCCACCAGGCGTCGTGCGCAGCGGGCATCGCCAACATCCAGATCATGACCGACGCGGGCCTGGGGGCCCGGGCCACCCACGTCGGCGAGCGGATCCGCGAGGGTCTCTCGGCCCTGGAGGCCGACGGCCTGATCGAGTCGTGGCGGGGAACAGGTGCCGTTTACGCCGCCGAACTGGGCCGGGACGCAATCCCGGTCCGGAACGACATCCTGGCCGCAGGCGTGATCGTCCGGCCCATCGGAACCTGCCTGGCCATCTGCCCACCCCTCGTCATCACCGACGACGAAGTGGGCCGCATAATCGACACGATGGCGGCCTGCCTGAAGTAGGACGGTCTCCCCTGAGGAGGAACGCGCCGGGCTCGGATCAGCCGGTCCCCCAGGCGAACGTCATCTTCTCCATCTTCAGGATGGAGAAGACCTCGGTGGAGGCCACTCCGTCGATCGAGCGGATGCGGTCGTTTACCAGTTCCAGCAGAGCATCGTTGTCCTCGCAGATCACCTCAGCCAGCACGTCGTAGCGACCGGCGGTGATCAGGACGTACTCGGCCTCGTGGTTCGCCGACACCGCTGCAGCGACGTCCCGGACGTCACCGGAGACTGTGATGCCGACCATGGCCTGGGTGGCGAGGCCGAGGCTGAGCGGGTCGGTCACCGCCACCACCTGCATGACGCCCCGGTCCAACAAGCGGTTCACCCGCTGACGGACCGCGGCCTGCGACAGGCCGACCCGGGGCGACAGGTCGGCGTAGGACATCCGGCCATCGGCCTGGAGTTCGGTGATGATGGCACGGTCCACGTCGTCGAGGGCGAAGACCTCGCTGGTGGAACGACCCGGAACGCCGGTGAGCTCGTTCACTGCATAGCTCCTTCTTCGTCCGTCGGGGACACGCCGATCACATCCCCACCTCTGCCATGGCCTCGGTGAGGGCCTGGCGCAGCTTGGCGTTGATCTCGTCGAACTCGGCCTGCCCTGCGATCAGCGGCGGCGACAGCTGGATGACTGGCTCGCCCCGGTCGTCAGCCCGGCAGATCAGGCCGATCTCCAGCAGGCGGTTCGACAGGAAGCCGCGGAGCAGGTGCTCACGCTCCTCATCGCTGAACGAGGTCCGGTTCTCTGGATCCCTGACCAACTCGATGCCGTAGAAGTAGCCGGCACCGCGGACGTCGCCCACGATGGGCAGGTCTGCCAGGTCGTCGAGGGCGGCACGGAAGGCGTCCTCGTTGGCCTGTACGTGTCCGATGATCCCCTCATCCTCGAACACCTGAAGGTTGGCCAGCGCCACCGCACAACTGACCGGGTGGCCGGCGAAGGTGATGCCGTGCAGGAACGAGTCGCCGGTGCCCACAAAAGGCTCGGCCACCCGGTCTCCCACCAGCATGGCGCCCAGCGGCGCATAGCCCGAGGTGAGTCCCTTGGCCGAGGTGATCATGTCCGGCTGGTAGCCGTACCTTTCGCAGCCGAACATGTGACCGATGCGTCCGTAGGCGCAGATGACCTCATCGGACACCATCAGCACGTCGTACCGGTCACAGATCTCGCGAACCCGCTGGAAGTAGCCGGGGGGTGGCGTGAAGCAGCCGCCGGCGTTCTGAACCGGTTCCACGAAGAGCACGGCGACGGTGTCTGGACCTTCGCGGAGGATGGCCTCCTCGACGGCGTCGGCGGCGTGCAGCGAGCAGTGGGGCTCGTCCTGACAGGTCGGGCACCGGTAGTGGTTGGTCTCGGGGACCTTCACCGCGCCTGGGACCAGCGGCTCGAATACCGTCTTGATCGACTCCAGGCCGGTGATGGACAGCGCCCCCATGGTGGTGCCGTGGTAGGCGAGGTTCCGGCTGATGACCTTCACCTTGTCGGGCTTGCCGGTCAGCTTGAAGTACTGGCGGGCCAGCTTCCAGGCCGACTCGACGGCCTCGGATCCGCCGGTGGTGAAGAACACCCGGTTCAGGTCGCCGGGAGCGAGGGCGGCCAGCTTCGCTGACAGTTCGATAGCAGTCGGGTGGCCGTAGGTCCAGATGGGGAAGAAGCCCAGGGTGGCCGCCTGGTCGCCGGCGGCTCGAGCCAGCTCGGGGCGACCGTGCCCCAGTTGGCTTACGAAGAGCCCGGCCAGCCCATCCAGGTAGCGGTTGCCCTCGGCGTCCCAGACATGGCAGCCCTGCCCTCGTTCGATGACGCGGGTGCCGTCGATGTCGTTCTTGAGGACGGAGAAATGCCCCCACAAGTGCTTCTCGGCCAGTTCGGCCAGCCGCTGGTGCTCGCTCATCGTGGGTTTCCCGTCACGTCGTCGTCAGGTCGTCTCGTCATCAGGTCTATGCCCGGTCCGTCCAAGGGCGGACGGGCCGGGGATCCCAGCCCGGCCGGGCGGGCTGGGGACGCTCGATGCGCCCCCAGCCC
>JAZADN010000014.1:0-3104 GCA_036123585.1 Actinomycetota bacterium
GCTGGTCGAGCCCATCACAGCGCCGAACACGATGATGGCCAGGCCGACCTGCAGGGCTCCTCGACGGCCGAAGCGGTCGCCCAGGGCGCCGAAGGGCAGGAGCACCACGGCGAGCACGAGCGCGTAGGACGTGTTGATCCACACCAATTGCGATGCAGTGGCGTCCAAGGCGGCGTGCAGCGTGGGCAGGGCCAGGTTCAGGGAACTGACGCTGGCCACGACCTGGACCAGTGAGAGGGTGAGAACGGCCAAGATCAGCCACCGTCGGGGGTGACCCGCCCCGCCAGCAGACGTGTCTTCCCATGGTTCAGCGGGGGGAACGGCGCCGGTGGCCATGCCCACAGCCTCCCCGCGACGGCGGGTTCGGTGGTCCTTGGGCATTCGGTTATGGGTCACACGGCTCGGAGGCCCCAGAGGAGCGTCCCCTACCATCGACGACATGTCCGAGGGAGCCTGCCATGGCAAGTGAGCAGTTTGCCAAAAACTTCGACGTCCTGAGCCGTTCGGACTGGGAGGAGTTGGCCAGCGCGGGGCTGCATGGCCGGTCGCTGGACTCGTTGACCACCATCACCGCCGACGGAATCGAGTTGGTCCCCGTCCACGGTCCCGACACCTGCGACGTCTCGGGCGATCCGGCAGGCCTGCCCGGCTTTGGAGACCGCACCCGAGGGAGCTTGGCCTCGGGCAACCTGGCCGGCGGCTGGGACATCCGGGCCCTAGTGGCCGACAACGGCCCGGAGGCTGCCAACGCCTCCGTGCTAGACGAGTTACTTCGCGGCTCCACCTCGTTCCTACTCGACTCCAAGGCCGTTGGTATCGCCTCGGCAGACGACCTAGCCCGCACGCTGGACGGCGTTCACCTCGATATGACGACAGTGGCCCTCCTGCCGGGGCCCGATACCCCAGCGGTGGCCGCCTGGCTGCTGGACCGTTGGGAGGCCGACGGAATCGCACCGGCCGACCGCCGTGGCGTCCTCGGCCTCGACCCGCTCGGCGTGGCTGCCCGCCACGGTGGAGCTCTGTCGTGGGATGCCGCCATGGACCTGGTGGACCGCTGCCGTGACCTGCCCCATGTCAGACCATTGGTCGTCGACGCCACTCCGTACGCCGACGCTGGAGCCACAGACGCCCGACAGTTGGGATGGGTGACCGCGTCTGGCGTTGAGGCCCTGCGGGCGCTCGTCGACCACGGACTGTCGGTCGAAGACGCCTTCGACCAGATTTCGTTCACACTTTCGGCCGACACCGACCAGTTCGCCACCATCGCCCGCATGCGCGCCGCGCGCCGCCTATGGGCCCGGGTGGCTGAGGTCAGCGACGCTTCGGAAGATCGGCGCGGCCAAGTCCAGCACGCCATGACCTCCGCTGCGGACCTGACGCAGCGAGATCCTTGGGTAAACCTGCTGCGGGGCACCGTTGCCGCCTTCGCCGCGGGGGTGGGCGGCGCTGGTTCGGTCACCGTCCGGCCCTTTGACTCGGCTATCGGGCGATCCGACGAATTCGGACGGCGCACGGCCCGCAACACTCAACTATTGCTGCTGGAGGAGGCCTCCCTAGCCGCCGTGGTCGACCCGGTTGGCGGGTCGTGGTACGTCGAGCATTTCACCGACCGGCTAGCCGAAGAGGGGTGGACCCACTTCCAGAACGTGGAGTCCGACGGGGGGATGTCCGTCGCCCAAGCCTCGGGCCGGATTGCCGCCGAGGTGGCAACCTGTTGGGAGGCTCGCCGGGCCCGTCTAGCCACCCGAACCGAACCCATCACTGGGGTGTCCGTGTTTCCCAATCTGGATGAGGAACGACCCGTCCGGGACCCAGCATCGTCGGCGCCCGCTGGTCCGCTGTCCCTTCTGCGCCGGGCTGAGGCGTTCGAGTCATTACGCGACGCCACTGACGCCGCTGGCGGCGGGACGGTCGGCATGACTGCCCTTGGTCCGCAGGCCGACCACACGGCACGGACCACCTTCGCTGCCAACCTGTACGCGGTGGCCGGGCTTCGCACGGTCGACGTGGAGCCTGGAACTGCAACCGACCTACCCGCCGTCGTGGTCATCTGTGGATCTGACGACCGGTATGCCACCGATGGAGTCGATGCCGTGAGCGCATTGCGGACGGCCGGCGTGGCCCGCATTCACCTAGCCGGCAGTGCCTCAGCCCTCGACGACGACTTGGCTACTGCGCTGCAGGAAGTTGGTGTTGACGAGTTTGTGCACGCTCGGAGCGACGTGGAGGACCTCCTAGCCCGCACCCTTTCCGATCTCGGGATCGTCTATCCCGTTTCGGCAGTGCCGACCGGAGCTACCGGATGATCCCCGACTTCTCTGCGATTCCGTTGGTCGGCGACAGGCCTCCCCCGCGTGTCGACGGCAACACCCTGGCCGACTGGGCTGACCGGGTGGTCACTGAGACAGGGCGGACTGTCGACGATTTGGCCCGTGAGACCCCAGAGCAGATCGTCGTACCACCGCTGGCCACGGCGGCCGACCATGCCGACCTCGACTTTCTCCATACCTGGCCGGGAGCTGCCCCCTACCTGCGGGGCCCGTACCCCACGATGTACGTGGGCCAGCCGTGGACGATCCGCCAGTACGCCGGTTATTCCACCGCCGAGGAGAGCAACGCCTTCTACCGCCAGAATTTGGCTGCTGGCCAGAAGGGTCTCAGCATCGCCTTCGACCTGGCTACCCACCGGGGCTATGACAGCGACCACCCCCGGGTGGTCGGCGACGTCGGCATGGCCGGGGTGTCCATCGACTCGATCTACGACATGCGCACCCTGTTCGACGGTATCCCGCTCGACCAGATGACGGTGTCGATGACCATGAACGGGGCGGTCCTGCCCATCCTCGCCCTCTACGTGGTGGCCGCCGAGGAGCAGGGCGTCGCCCCCCACCAGCTGGCCGGGACCATCCAGAACGACATCCTCAAGGAGTTCATGGTCCGGAACACCTACATCTACCCGCCGGACCCGTCCATGCGGATCGTGTCGGACATCTTCGCCTTCACCAGTGCCGAGAGGCCCCGCTTCAACTCCAGCTCGATCTCCGGCTACCACATGCTGGAGGCCGGGGCCACGGCCGACCTGGAGCTCGCCTACACGCTGGCCG
>JAZADN010000015.1:0-3543 GCA_036123585.1 Actinomycetota bacterium
TCGAACTGGTGTTGATCCTCGGGATGGGCCTGGGCATCGGCGCCTCTGCGGCGGCAACTGTGGTCGCCCAGTGGACGGGCGCCGCCTGCTATCTGGCGTGGATCGGACGAGACGTCAGGGCACGCCGGGCAGCGCTCCGCCCACATCTGGGAGCCATCGCACGGATGCTGTCGGTGAGCGGCCAGCTGCTGGTCCGAAACCTGTCGCTGACCGGCATGTTCCTGATCGGCACCTCGGTGGCCACCCGGATCGGCCGGGTCGAGGTGGCCGCCCACCAGGTCGCCTTCCAGGTCTGGGTGGCCGCTGCTCTCGCCATGGACGCGGTAGCCATTGCCGCCCAGGCCATGGTCGGAGAGCGCCTAGGCGCCGGGAAAGCCGACGATGCCCGGCGGATCGGTCGACGGGTCATCGTCTGGTCGGTGGTCATGGGTCTGGCCTTCACCCCGGTGCTCTTGGCGACTCGATCCGGAGTGGTGGGGGTCTTCTCCGACGATGCCGAGGTGGTCGCCGTGGCGGCCTTCCTCATGGTCCACGTGGGCCTGATGGCCCCGCTAGGCGGCGTCGCCTTCGCCCTCGACGGGATCCTCATCGGGGCCGGCGACCAAGCCTTCATGGCCCGCTCCATGGCCGCGGTATCGGTCGTGACGGTGGTCGCCATGGTGGCCGGCCGCTTGGCCGACCTGGGGATCGGCTGGCTGTGGGGCGCCATCTGGCTTTCGACGGCCCTCCGATCGGGCCTGTTCCTGGTCCGCTTCACCGGCACTCGGTGGCAGGTGGTGGGTGCCGACCGGTAATCGCCCGGGCGCCGAGGGGAGGGTTCGGCTCAGACGGCGGCGCGGCGAGCCAGGATCTCGTTGACGGCCCGACCGTCGGCCTGGCCACCCGTGGCCTTCATGACCTGGCCGACGAAGAAGCCGGATTTCTTCTTCCGCTCCTTGTCGTCGCCGGAGGTGAAGGTCTTCCAATCGTCGGGATGGGCGGCGATGATCCCGTCGACGATGGCCTCCAGTTCGCCGCTGTCCATGGCCTCGAAGCCCAGAGATGCGGCCACCTCGGCCGGGTCGCCGCCGTCAGCCACCAGGGCGGCCAGTACAGTCTTGGCCTGGGTAGCCGTCAGGTCGCCGTCGACCTCCATGCCCACCAGGGCGGCGAAGGACGCCGCCTCCAACGAGCCGACACCGTCTGCCAGGTTGTTCTCGACGTGGACCAGTACCCGCCCGGCGTCACCACCCGCCGCTATGGCGTCCACAGCCAGATCGTCCATCCCCCGCTCCACCGTCAACGCGGCGGCCACGGTGTCGACACCAGCCACGTCAGCCAGGCGGTGGCGACGCTCACGGGGCAGCATCGGCAGGGCGTCGCGGACGGCTCCGATCCACTCGTCAGACGGCTCCACGGGCACCAGGTCGGGCTCTGGGAAGTACCGATAGTCGAAGGCCTCCTCCTTGGAACGCAACTTGTGCGTACGACCCTCGTCCTCGTTCCAGTGGCGGGTCTGCTGCTCGACCACCTCGCCGGAGGTGATCAGGTCGACCTGACGACGGGCCTCGTAAGCAATGGCTCGACCAAGTGAGCGCAGCGAATTGATGTTCTTGATCTCGCAGCGGGTGCCGAACTCGACCTGGCCGACGGGTCGGACCGAGACGTTGCAGTCAACCCGCATCGAGCCCTCCTCCATCTTTCCGTCCGAGGCGCCGATGGCCACGAGGATGGAACGCAGCTCGCTCACATACGCCCGGGCCTCCTCGGCGGACCGCAGGTCGGGAGCGCCGACGATCTCGATGAGGGGCACGCCGGCCCGGTTGTAGTCGACCAGCGAGTGGCCTGCCTCGTGGATACGGCCTCCACCACCGACATGCGTGCTCTTGCCGGTGTCCTCCTCGAGGTGCGCCCGCTCGATGCCCACCCGACGTCCGTCGGGCAGCTCCATCCAACCGTCCTCGTTGATCGGCAAGTCGTACTGGGAGATCTGGAAGTCCTTCGGCATGTCCGGGTAGAAGTAGTTCTTCCGGGCAAACACCGAGGGCTGGACCCGGCAGTGCAGCGCCAGACCTACTCGAATGGCCAGCTCCACCGCCTGCTCGTTGAGCACCGGCAGCGAGCCGGGCAAGCCGAGCGACACCGGATCCACGTTGGTATTGGGCTCGCCGCCGAACCGGTTGGGGGCTCCGCTGAAAAGCTTGGTAGCCGTAGCCAGCTCGGCGTGGACCTCAAGGCCGATGACGGTCTCCCAGCCTGGGACGATCTCGGTGGCCTCGTCGCTCATCGGGCGCCTCCAACAAGTTCGTGCCCGGCCGGGGCGGCAGCCTCGAGGACCGTGGCTGCCCGGAACATGGTCGCCTCGCCGGTGGCCGGGCCGAGGATTTGCACTCCGACCGGCATGCCGTCGTCCCCGAGCCCGAACGGAACTGACATGGCCGGGTGCCCGGCCAGGTTGGACGGGATGGTGCACACGTCGTTTAGGTACATGGTCATCGGGTCGGCGGTTTTCTCCCCGATGGGGAAGGCCGTGGTGGGGGCCGTCGGGCTGAGCAGCAGATCGAACTCCTCATAGGCCCGGTCGAAGTCGCGGACGATCAGCGTGCGAACCCTCTGTGACTTTCCGTAGTAGGCGTCGTAGTAGCCGGCCGACAGGGCGTAGGTGCCGAGCATGATCCGGCGCTTCACCTCGTCGCCGAACCCGGCAGTACGTGTCGCCGTGTTCATGTCGCCGGCGTTGGGGGCGTCGACTCGTAGGCCGAACCGCACGCCGTCGTAGCGGGCCAGGTTGGAGGAAGCCTCGGCTGGGGCGATCACGTAGTAGGCGGACAGGCCATACACCGTCGACGGGACCGAGGTGGTCTCGACGGTGGCTCCGGCTGCCTCGAGTGCCTCGGCGGCCTCGCCCAGACGTGCCCGAACGTCTCCGGCGATGCCCTCGAGACCATCGCCTGAGAGCTCCTCGATGACACCGATGCGCATGCCCTCCACGCCGCGATCCAGCACGGTCGTCAGGTCGGGAGCCGGCTCCGGGATGGAAGTGGAGTCACGGGGATCGTTGCCGCCAATGACCTCCAGCATCAGCGCCGAGTCGGCAACGGTGCGGGAGAAAGGGCCGATCTGGTCGAGGCTGGAGGCGAAGGCGACTAGGCCGTAGCGGGACACCGCCCCGTAGGTGGGCTTGACACCGACCACGCCACACAGTGCGGCCGGCTGGCGGATCGACCCTCCGGTGTCGCTGCCCAGCGACAGCGGTACGAATCCGGCGGCTACAGCGGCAGCCGAACCGCCGGACGACCCGCCAGGCACCTTCGCGGGATCGAGCGGGTTCCGGGTCACGCCGAAGGCCGAGTTCTCGGTCGAACTGCCCATGGCGAACTCATCCAGGTTGGTCTTTCCGACTATGACAGCACCGGCCGCAGCCAAGCGTTCGACCACCGTGGCGTCGTAGGGCGGCCGCCAGCCCTCGAGTATCCGTGACGAGCAGGTGGTCGGGATCCCCCGGGTGCACATGTTGTCCTTGAGGGCGACGGGGACGCCTGCCAGCGGACCAGGGTCGGTGCC
>JAZADN010000016.1:0-7345 GCA_036123585.1 Actinomycetota bacterium
GACGAGCGAGACCCGGCGGGGCGGTTCGACACCGAGCCCGTGCTGGGCGACGGGATCAGCGGTGCTGTGCATAGCACGGCCGACTCCGGGCGGGTGTTGATGATGTGGGCCGGTAACGCCTGTAGTCGCTGGACCGGCTGATCGGCCGTGCGAGCCATGTGGTCAGGTAACCCCGTTCAGGGCGGCCAGCAGGGCGGGGACGAACAGGTCGGGTCGGGCTAGGCAGGCGGCGTGGTCGGCGTCCACCTCGTGGACGGTGGTCGCCGGCATCGCGGCGGCCAACGCCTCCTGCCGGGCCGGGTCCACGATGTCGTCACTAGTGCAGGCCACCACAGCGTGGGGCACGTCAACCGCTTCCAGCCAGCCGGTAGCGTCGAAGCGGCCCAGATCCACGCCAGCGGCGAGGACCTGGGACAGTGCACCGGCTCGGATTTCGCCCCAGGCCCACTGGTCCAGGACAGGGTCACTGAGGCCGGTGGCCCGACCGGCACGCCGGTCACCGGCCCACCGAGCCAACCGCCAACCGACGCCCCCCATTCCTAGGGACTCCAGCAGGCGGGCTGGACCGATCCCCCGACTGACGGCCTGGAAGTCGCGTCGGTCGGTATCGGTGAGGCCGAAGGCGGCCGCCGTGGCACACAGCACAAGGCCTTCGACCAGCCCGGGATGCCGTCGCCACAGGGCCTGGGCCACTGCTCCGCCCATCGAGTAGCCCACGGCGATTACCCGGTCGATCTCGAGCGCCGCTGCGATGGCCGCCGCGTCGTCGGCTAGGTCATCAATCCGGGTGCTGCGACCCGTCCGCAGGCCCCGGGCCCCGTGGCCCCGGTGGTCCCAGGCCACGACCCGATACCGTTCGATCAGCGGCCCATAGGCGGTGCACCAGTTCAGGTCGGCGCTGACCGTCCAGCCGTGCAGGAGCAAGACGGTGGGGCCTCCGTCTTGCCGGTCCCCGGAGTCTCGGACCGCCAGGTGTCCCAAGCCGGGGAGATCGACGGTGCGATATGGCGGTGCGGCGGCAAGTAACTGCTGGACATTCGTGTCGCTGGGGCTTTCGGTCATCGCTCGATGGTGACGACCTCGACCGCCAGGATCCCGCCCGGCGCCTCGAAGGACACTGTGTCGCCCACTGATGATCCGAGCAGGGCCTCACCCAGCGGCGAGCCGGGGGAGACCACGAGCACGTCGTCTCGCTGCTCCTCGATGGACCCGACCAACATCCTCTCGGGCTCGTCGTCGCCCTCGTAGACCACGGACACCACCATTCCGGTGGCCACCACCTCTGGGTCTCCGTCACCCACCTCTACGATCTCGGCCTTTTCGAGGATGGCCTCGAGGTGGAGGATCCGGCCCTCCATCTTCCCCTGCTCCTCCTTGGCGGCGTGGTAGTCGCCGTTCTCGGAGAGGTCGCCGAGCTCTCGGGCCGCCTCGATCTTGCGGGCGATGTCGATTCGGCCGCGGGTGGTGAGGTCCTCCAACTCGGCGGCGAGCCGGTCGTGGGCCTCCTGGGAGAGCTGCTGTGCCTCAGGCATGCCTTGAGGGTAGCCACCGGTCTCGTGGCTCCGCCCGGTGGTGTGGTCGACCCATGATCCCGGTTGCATTGCCGCGATGGGCCAGCGGTACACTTGCCGTCGTGAACGATCTGCACCGGGTGATCATCATTCGCTAGCGCACACCACCCCGGTGTGCGCCCGACCGTCCACTTCGGTGGGCGGTTTTTTCGTTCCCGACCTACCTCCCCTCTGAAAAGCCCAGAAGAAGACAGGTATTCCCATGGCGCATCGCATCGGCATCATCGGTGGCGACGGCATCGGTCCCGAGGTCATCGCCGAGGGTCTGAAGGTCATCGAGAGCGCCGGCGTGGCTCTCGACACGGTCGATTACGACCTCGGCGGAACCCGCTACGGCCGCGACGGCACGATCCTGCCCGACTCAGTGCTCGACGAGTGGCGCCAGCTCGATGCTCTGTACTTGGGCGCTGTGGGAACACCCGACGTCCCCCCGGGCCTCATCGAGCGCGGTCTGCTGCTCAAGATGCGCTTCGCTCTCGACCTGTACGTCAACCTCCGCCCGTTCGTGTACCCAGCGAATGACATCGACTTCCGGGTTGTTCGCGAAAACACGGAGGGCACCTACGCTGGAGAGGGCGGTTTCCTCCGTCAGGGAACGCCGAATGAGGTCGCCACCCAAGGCTCGGTCAACACCCGCCACGGCGTGGAGCGGGCCATCCGCTACTCCTTTGATTTGGCCATGCAGCGCCGACGCCACCTCACCTTGGTCCACAAGACCAACGTGCTGACCTTCGCCGGTGACCTGTGGGAGCGCACGTTCGAGGAGGTGGGCGGCGAGTATCCCGACGTCGAGACGGCCTACAACCACGTGGACGCTGCCTGCATCTACTTCGTGCAGTCGCCCCAGCAGTATGACGTCATCGTCACCGACAACCTGTTTGGCGACATCCTCACCGACCTGGGCGGCGCCGTCTCTGGCGGTATCGGGCTGGCCTCATCGGCCAATCTGAACCCCGACCGCACCGGCCCTTCCATGTTCGAACCGGTCCACGGTTCGGCACCCGACATTGCCGGGCAGGGCGTGGCCAACCCCAAGGCAGCCATCCTGTCCGGGGCCATGATGCTGGACTTCCTGGGGGAGTCCGACGCCGGGGCCCGCATCGAAGCCGCTTGTGCCGACCCTTCGACTGACGTCGAGGGCACGGCCGCCATCGGCGATGCCGTCGCTGGCCTCGTCGCCTGACCCGACCCCACCGAGAGAGGAACCGAGATGCCGATCGAGAAGTCGTCCAAGATCTGGATGAACGGCGAACTGGTGGACTGGGACGACGCCACGGTCCACGTGCTGACCCACACCCTCCACTATGGCAACGGTGTGTTCGAGGGAGTCCGTGCCTACGAGACTGACCGGGGTCCGGCCGTGTTCCGCCTGCGTGAGCACATCGAGCGCTTGTTCCGGTCGGCCAAGATTCTGTTCCTGGAGGTCCCGTACACCGTCGACGACCTGGTCACAGCCACGCTCGACACAGTGCGGGTCAATGGCCACCAGTCTTGCTACATCCGGCCGCTGGTGTACCTCGGCTATGGAGAGATGGGTCTCAATCCATTGTCCTGCACCGTCGACGTCTCCATCGCCACCTGGCCGTGGGGCACCTACCTCGGCGACGAGGGCCTGTCCAAGGGTGTCGACATGATGATCTCGTCGTGGCAACGCCACGACCCGAACGCCATGCCGCCGGCCGCCAAGGGTTGCGGGCACTACATCAACTCCCAGATGGCCAAGGTCCAGGCCGTCAAGGCCGGCTACGACGAGGCGATCCTGTTGTCGCCCCAGGGTTACGTGTCGGAGTGCACCGGCGAGAATCTCTTCGTGGTTCGCGAGGGAACCGTGGTCACCCCGCCGACCAGTGCCGGTGCCCTCGAGGGCATCACCCAGAACGCGGTCCGGTGTATCGCCGGCGACCTTGGCATCCCTTACGAGCAGGGCAACATCCTGCGCAGCGACCTTTACACGGCCGACGAGGCGTTCCTGTCGGGTACTGCGGCCGAGGTGGTGCCGATTCGCTCGGTCGACGACCGGGTCATCGGCGATCCGGGCCCCGTCACCCGCCGCATCCAGGAGGTCTTCTTCGAGGCTGTCCGCGGCGAGCGCCCCGAGTATGCGGAGTGGAACGAGCATGTCGGCTGACACCGGTTCCCTGCTCCCGAAGGCAGTCGAGATTTATGACACCACCCTGCGCGACGGCGCCCAACTGGAGGGTATTTCGCTAACCGTCGACGACAAGCTGCGAATCGCTGAGCAACTTGATCGCCTCGGCGTGCACTACATCGAGGGAGGCTGGCCGGGTGCCAACCCGAAGGACGTGGAGTTCTTCGAGCGGGCCCGCACCGAGTTGGAACTCCAGCACTCGAAGCTGGTGGCCTTCGGGTCGACCCGTCGGGTGGGCGGCTCTGTCGACGATGACGCCACCATGTCCAACCTGCTGGCTGCCGGCACTGACGTGGTGTGCATCGTCGGCAAGGCTTCGGCCTACCACGTGACCGAGGCGTTGCGGACCAGCTTGGACGAGGGAGTGGCTATGGTGGCCGATTCGGTCTGCCACCTGAAGGCTCAGGGCCGCACCGTCTTCTTCGATGCCGAGCACTTCTTCGACGGGTACCGAGACGATCCCGGATTCTCACTGCGGGTACTACAGGGCGCCGCCGAGGCAGGCGCCGACTGCCTGGTCCTTTGCGACACCAACGGCGGGTCCCTGCCCGGGCAGGTCGAGGCCATGGTGCGAGACGTCGTTTCGGCCGTGGGCTGCGCCGTCGGCGTGCACTTGCACAACGACACCGGCTGCGGCGTGGCCAACGCCTTGGCCGGCGTGGCCGGGGGTGCCACCCAGGTGCAGGGCACCATCAATGGCTACGGCGAGCGAGTCGGTAACTGCGACTTGGTGCCCATCATCGCCAACCTGACCCTGAAGATGGGCGTGAAGACGCTCCCCGAGGGCCGCCTCGCCGAGCTCACGCCGGTGGCCCACCACGTGGCCGAACTGGTCAACTTCTCCGCCGACCCTCAGCAGCCCTATGTGGGTGCTACGGCGTTTGCCCACAAGGCCGGGCTGCACACCAGCGCCATCGCCCGGCGCCGCGACGCCTACGAGCACGTCGACCCCGACCTGGTCGGCAATGGCACCCGCTTCTTGGTCTCAGAGATGTCCGGCCGCTCGACCATCGAGTTGAAGGCCGACCAGCTAGGCCTGGAACTGGACGGGCAGGTGCTGGGCGAGATCGTGGAGACCCTCAAGGAGCTTGAGTACGCCGGGTATCACTTTGAGGCCGCTGACGCCTCCCTCGAACTGCTCATGCGGGCCGCCTCCGGATGGACCCAGGACTTCTTCGAGTTGGAGTCGTTCTCGGTCAACGTTGGGCACCGGTCGGGCAGCGGAAGCCGGGCCTGGAACGAGGTGGCCGTCGACGTTGAGACCGAGGCCACGGTCAAGGTCCACGTGTCCGGTGAACGGGTGGTGGCCATCGGTGAGGGAAACGGTCCGGTCAATGCCTTGGACTCGGCGCTCCGCAAGGCACTTAACGGTCGGTATCCGAAGTTGGAGCGGCTCCACCTGACCGACTTCAAGGTCCGTGTACTGGAGACCGGGCAGGGAACTGGTGCGGTCACCCGGGTGCTCATCGACACCACCAATGGTGAGCGGACCTGGACGACCATCGGGGTCTCGGAGAACATCATCGAGGCGTCATGGCAGGCGCTCGTGGACTCGCTGGTCTACGGCCTGCTCCACACCCCAGCCTGACCGATCCGCAGTGCGCGCCCTCCGCCGCGTCCTACTAGCCGAGTTCCTCGGCACCCTGTTACTCCTGGTGGGCGTCGTGGGCTCGGGAATCATGGCGGCCCGCCTCAGCCCCAGCGACGTCGGACTACAACTCTTCCAGAATGCGGCGGCCACGACCGCCGTGCTAGTGGCTGCCATCTCGATCTTTAGGACAATCTCGGCCGACTTCAACCCAGCGGTCACCGTCGGGGCGTGGTTGCTTGGCCACCGGACCGGCCGGGACGTGCCCGCTATGGTTGCCGCCCAGATGGTCGGAGCGGTGGCCGGGACCACTCTGGCCAACCTCATGTTCGACCTGGATGCCGTGACGTGGTCCACCACGCAGCGGACCGGGGGACACCTCTGGCTGGCCGAGGCGGTGGCCACAGTCGGCCTGTTGTTAGTCGTGTTCTCGCTGGTTCGGACCGACCGCAGCGCGCAAGTGCCCTATGTGGTCGGGGTCTACATCGGTGGCGCCTACTACTTCACGTCTTCGACCAGCTTCGCCAACCCAGCCGTCACCGTGGGTCAGATGTTCAGCGACACGTTCGCCGGCATCGACCCGGCGTGTGCCCCCATGTTCGTGGTGATGCAGGTGGTGGGGATGGGCCTGGCCGTATTGCTGCTCCGTGGGCTCTTCCCGGCTCAGAGCTGACCTGTGCCGGGGAACCCCGTTTCCGGTTGGCGCCGAGGCCGCTGTGCCCCTCGAGGAAATGGGCCCAGGCCACGCCCAGATCAAACCGGGCGCCCAGAAGGGCATGGGTGCTAGACGGGTCGTGCTCCAGGAGTGGGTCGCGGCGAGACCGGACCTTGGCTTTGGGGATTGGCTGCGTGCTCGTGGTGGGCATCGCTGGATCCCGGGAACGTCGGCCTCCCGTGGTCAAGTCCCACCGGAAGCCTGGTGGGGGGAGAGGGGGGTGTATGTAACGTTCGCCGATGGCTGTGTCGGTTGAAGACCGTTCCGCCCTTCAGGCGGCTGCCCGTGCCCCCATGCGGGCCTTCGACTGGCTGCTGCTGGCCACCGCGGCCGGGGTGTGGGGTTCGTCGTTCCTGTTCATGGAGGTGGCCCTGCGAGTGGAGAACCCCGGCCTAGTGGCTTGGTTGCGACCAGCCTTTGGCCTCTGCTTCCTGGCCTGCCTGCCGTCTGCCCGGCGACCGGTGGACCGGGCCGACCTGCCTCGCCTGGGCGCGCTCGGCCTGCTGTGGATGGCCATTCCACTAAGCCTGTTCCCGCTGGCCCAGACATGGATCGACTCATCGATCGCCGGGATGATGAACAGCGGGATGCCAGTAGCCACCCTGCTGGCAGGCTCCTTGTTCTTTGGGGTGGTCACCCATCGAGTTCAGGTGTCCGGAGTGGTCGCGGGGATTGCCGGCATGGTGGTGGTGGGCCTGCCGTCGGCCACCACCGACGGCACCGGCATGGTCGGCGTGCTGCTGGTGATCGTCGCCATCTGCTGTTACGGCTTGGCTGCCAACCTGGCCGCACCTCTCCAGCAGAAGTACGGCTCCACGCCGGTCCTACTGCGGGTCCTCGTGGTGGCCACCGTGGCCACCACGCCGTGGGGGCTGGTTGGTCTAGCCGACTCGTCGTTCGCCTGGCCGGCACTCACCTCCAACGTGGCCGTTGGCGTCGGTGGTACCGGGGTGGCCTACGTGGCCGCGGCGACCCTGATCGGTCGGGTGGGGCCGGTACGAATGTCGGCTGTGACCTACGTGATTCCTGTGGTGGCCTCCACCCTCGGTGTGGTGGTTTTAGACGAGGTGATCGGTGCCGTCGAAGTGGCGGGGCTCGTGGTCCTGATGGCTGGTGCCTGGTTGACTACCCGGGCACCCCGACAGGTTCCCGGTCCGGGAGTGCGCCTCAGATCCGCTGGTCGGATCGCCGGCGACTAGTCCCCGGGCCGCTGTAGTAGGCGCCGTACCCGGGCTCTTCTGGGTAGTTGAGGTCGGGCGGATCCGCAGTGGCGTCCCGCCACCACTGGAGTAGCCGGTCCTCCCTCCCGTAGTCGAAGGGGT
>JAZADN010000017.1:0-18679 GCA_036123585.1 Actinomycetota bacterium
AAGCTCCATCGACGGGAACCGCCACCACCGCAACGAGCCCTGGCCCGCTCGCGAGCAGCTACCAGTGCGCTCAGGTTGCCCACGGTGGCCCCGGAGACGAAGCATCCACCTGCCGTCTCAGGCCAACCTGCCAGCGAAGCCAGCCAGGAGAGTGCCTGGTTCTCGGCGGCGATGGCCCCTGCTCCAGCCTCCCAGGTGCCGGAGAAAATGTTTGCCGCACTCACTGCGAGGTCGAACGCAAGGGCCGCTTCCGTAGGCGCTGCGGGGACGTAGGCCAGATTCATCGGATTGTCCTGAGCCCGACTGGCGGGAACGATCACTTCGGTGAATAGGCGCAGCGCTTCGTGACCACCGATTCCAGCTGGAACGACCGTTTCACCTAGGGCGCCAACCAATTCCGTTGATGGACGAGCTCTAGATCGCGGGTCAGCACCCTCGACGAGACGACGAAGAGACCAGTTCGTGACAGACCGAAGAAGTTCCTGGTCCTGCTGCCAATACCGCTCACGAGTCACCGCTTATCGAGGTCCTCGGTGGTCTGAAGGACCTTTCGCAGAAGTCGGGCCAGCGTCGCCATCTCGTCGTCTGTGAGACCGCCGGTGACCAGCGCCTCCTGGCGATTGAAGGCCGGCATGACCTCTTCCACCACCTCGGCTCCCGACACGGTGAGAATCACTTCGACCCGACGTCGGTCCTCCGGGACCGCTCTCCGCTCGACCAGGCCCTTGCGTTCCAGAGTGTCGAGCACCCCGGTGAGCGTGCCGCCTGAAATCCCTGCCTCTCCCGCCAGCTGGCGCGACTCCTGCGAACCCCAGATTCGCAGCACGAATAGCACCGTGAAGGCACTCCAGGAGAGTTGGTGCCGACGCAGCACGTCGCGCTCCATGTGGTTTCGAACTGCTGTGGCTGCGCGGAACACGTTGGAAACCGCGGCCAGCGACAGTAGGTCGAGGTCGAGTTCCGCCATGCGGTCGCGAATCAGACGTTCGGCCTCGACAAGTTCGTCGTCGCCTGCGGCGAAGGCCCGGGGCATGTCTGGACATTACTATTCGGCGCCAAACGAATATTTTGCACGAACGGTCCGATGGCAATACTGCGGTCGGGCGACACTCTGGGAAAGGGACGGGCGAGGCTGAACCATGGGAACAGAGGAATACCGAAGGATCCGAGTCCTGTGGCCAGACCACCTGAACCTGGCACGGGGCAAGTATTTGCCTTCCCGCCTCGCAGAGCGGGGAACTCGGCATTGCCTGACCGTCTTCGGTCTGGGCTACGACCGCGATATGGGACCTGTGCCCGGAACGGGATTCCTCGAGGGGATGCCGGACATGGAGTGCCACTTTGACGTCTCAGAGATACGGCCAAGCTGGGAGGAAGGCATCGGGGTTGTCGTCGGCGACCTGGAGCGAAACGGCACTGCCGTGCCACTCGCACCGAGAACCGTGCTTCGCAATGCAGTCGGTGCCTGGGAGTCGATGGGCTTCAAACCAAAGGTCGGAATCGAGCTTGAGGCCTACCTCATGGAACCGGACCCTGACGGAGGCTGGCGTCCCTACAACGCACCTGGCTCCATGGTCTACGGCACAGGGGTGCGCAACGACCCCCAGGGGATTGTGCAGGCCATCGACCAGACCGCCGACCAACTCGGCTTCAGGGTCGAGTCCGTCAACGGAGAGTTCGACATGGGCCAGTTTGAGATGACCCTCGAGTTCGACGACGCCATGCGATGCGCCGACGAGGTTTTCCTCTTCCGGGCCATGGCCATGGAGGTGGCGGCCCAGAAGGGGCACCTGCTCACCTTCCTGCCCCGGCCGATTCCCGAGTATGGGGGCAACGGCCTCCACGTAAACCTGAGCCTCGAGGACGCTTCCGGCAGCAACGCCATGCTCGACCCATCCAATCCCGACGGGCTCTCGACCATCGCCAAGTCCTGCATCGCCGGGCAACTCCACCACATGGCAGCAATGACGGCGCTATGCGCTCCGACGGCCAACTCCTACAAGCGCCTGCTACCCGGGCAGATCGCCGGCTACTGGAAGAACTGGGGATACGACCACCGGTGCGCCACGGTCCGCGTCAACCCGGAACGCGATGCATCGACCCGCCTCGAGAACCGGATGCCCGACGGAGCGGCCAGCGCCCACATGGCCATCGCTGCCGTGCTGACGGCCTCTCGCCTCGGCGTGGAACAGGACCTCCCGTGCCCGGACGCTGAGACCGGGGATGCCCTCGAGACTGCCTGCACGGAGGAACACACACCGGACCACCTCGGGGCCGCCCTCGACGCCCTGCGGGCCGACCGGGACTTCGCCGAGGCAATCGGTCGGGAGATGGTGGACCAGTACCTGGCGGTCAAGGACACCGAGTGGGAGAAGTACCTGGCCGCAAACGGCAGCTGGGAGGAAACGATCGACCGGTTCACGGATTGGGAGGAACAGACCTACCTCCCTTATCTCTGACGGCCGAGGGGCGGCATCCGACCTTGGGCATCGGCGATTCAGTCACCCTCGGAGATCTGGAAACCGATCCGGACCCGATCCTGGCCCGAATGCGGGCGGAGGAACCCGTCTGCTTCGTCCCATCACTGGACATGTGGTTGGTCACCAAGTGGGACGACCTCATGCACATGGAGGACCACCCCGAGGTCTTCACCGCCAACACCGAGCCGTCTTTTCTGGCGCGGGCGCTGGGACCCAACATGTTGACCAAGGACAGGCCCGAGGCCTCCCGGACGCGCGACGCGATGCTCCCCGCCTTCCAGGCTGGCGGGGTGGCCGGCCGCTTCGCCTCGGAGCACCTGGTCCAGATGGCCGACCGGCTGATCGACGGGTTTGTGGAGGATGGCGAGGGCGACCTCATGACGTCCTATGCCGGTCCCCTTTCAGCCGGCTCTCTGGCAGCCGTGCTGGGGCTCGACTCCCACGGCTGGGAACAGGTCTGGCAGTGGTGCGAGGGCCTCTGCGCGGACATAGCAAACTTCGAGAACGATCCGGAACTGACAGCCCTCGGAGATCGTGCACGCGAGACCCTCGGCCAGGCGATCGATCGGAGGATCGACGAGATCACCGAGGGTGACGGAGGGGTGTCCGCCCTCGCCCACTTCATCGCCGCAGAAACCGCGGGTGGGCCTCTAGACCGGTCCGACATCGTGAACAACGTCCGCCTGATGATCAGCGGTGGGATCAACGAGCCGCGGGACGGGATCGGCCTCGTGGTCGGCACCGTGCTTGCCGACCAGCACCTGCTTGACGAACTGGTTGTGGAACCCTCGCTGTGGCGCAAGTGCGTCGAAGAGGTCTTCCGACTGCACTCTCCGGTGGGGACCATCACTCGACAGGCCACCTGTGACACCACACTGCGCGGTAAGGCCATCCCGGCCGGATCACTGATCGCAGGGATCATCCGGTCGGCGAACCTTGACGAAGAACGCTGGTCCGACCCCAGGAAATTCGACCTCCACCGCTCCGAGGGGGGCCACGCCGCGTTCGCAACTGGTGAGCACCGGTGTCTGGGGGAGTGGCTGGGGCGGCAGGTGGTCAGGGTCGGTTCGCAGCGACTTATGGACCGTCTCACCAACCTCCGACTGCAGTCGGACCGACCGATCACGTTGCAAGGATTCGAGTTCCGCGGCCCCGCCGAACTCCCGTGCAGATGGGACCGACCATGAAACTGCCCGGAGTGGTTTTCGTAACGGGAGCGGCCTCCGGCATCGGGCGCGCCGTGGCCATGCGACTCGCATCCGAGGGGTCCACCGTCGTGGTAGCCGACACGGACGTCGCGAACGGCGAAGCCACGTGCACCTCCATCACCTCGGCCGGCGGAAGCGCGATCTGTCAGGAAGTGGACGTCCGAGACCGCGAATCCATCCGATCCGCAGCGGACGAGGCGACGCGCAGGTTCGGGGGCATCACGGGGCTCGTGAACTGTGCCGGTCTGGTGACCATGACCTCTCTGGCCGACCTCACCGAGGAGGAGTGGGACCTAGTCGTCGACGTGAACCTGAAGGGGACCTGGCTAGCAACCCAGGAGGTCGCACGGGACATCGAGGCATCCGGCGGGGGCGCCGTTGTCAACATCTCCACCGTCGAGGCCGAGGTGGTGGTGTCCTCGACCGGCCACTGCCAGGTCCACTACAACGCCTCGAAGGGCGGGGTGAAGATGCTCACCAAGGCCCTTGCTGTCGAACTGGCCGGAGCCTCCATAAGGGTCAATGCGGTCGCTCCCGGACCGATAGCCACCGACTTCGTGTCGCTGGAGCTCATGACCTCCCCCGAAACGCTCGAAGCGCTCAACGACCGGCTGCTGGTGCCCCGGGTGGGCCAACCGGAGGACGTCGCCGCGGCGGTGGCGTTTCTGCTCTCCGATGAATCCGCCTGGATCACCGGCGCACACTTGCCGGTCGACGGCGGTTGGCTGACCCGCTAGGCGCTCCAGCAGACCGACTGGGGAAGATCCGTGCCGTGGCCGGGCCTAGCCGGTCAGGAAGCCGCCCCGCTCCTGAGGAAGTCGCATGCCGAGCACCCGGGAAGCCACCACGGTGCGCAGGATCTGGGCCGTGCCACCGCCGATCGTGAACATCCGCACGTCCCGACAGATCCTCTCAATCGGGTAGTCGCGCGAATACCCGGCAGCACCGAACAGTTGGAGTGCGTCGTTGGCTACCTGGATTCCAGCCTCGGAAGCGAAGACCTTGGCCTGAGCCGCCATGCCGGGATCGGGGAACGGACTGCCAGCCGGCCCCCGGGAGGCGGCGGCCCGCCAGATCAGGCTCCGAGCCGCCTCCAGTTGGATCGCCATGTCGGCCAGCATCCACTGCACGCCCTGGAACTCGGCTATCGGTCGACCAAACTGTTCTCGTCCCCGCGTGTGATCCACAGCCCGGTCGTGGGCCCCGGCAGCGAGTCCTAAAGCCACCGTGGCGGCGCCCACTCTTTGACTGTTGTAGGCGTTCATGAGTTCGGCGAATCCCCGGCCGAACCCCGATGGCGGAACCAGCACCATCTCGGGGGCCACCTCCATGTCCTCCAACAACACTTCCGTCTCGGGGATGCCACGCAGTCCCATGGTCGGCTCGCGCCGTCCGATCACGAGGCCGGGATTCTCGTCCCGGATCGCCAAGAAGCCCCCGATCCCCTCTTCGGCGCCCTGCTCGTCGAAAACCCGAGCGAAGACCAGGTGGAGGCGCGACACGCCACCTCCCGTGATCCAGTGTTTCTTCCCGTTCAGGACATAGCGGTCGCCGTGCCGGTCGGCGCGGGTGGTCATCTGTGAAGCGGCACTTCCGGCCTCGGGTTCCGTGATGCAGATCGCTGGCTTGTCCCCGCCCAGTACGAGGTCGGCGGCCAGGCGCTTCTGGTCCTCCGTCCCGTAGGCCATGATCGCCGAGACGGCACCCATGTTCGCCTCCACGACGATGCGTCCGGTCACGCCGCACTCTCTGGCCATCTCTTCCACCACAAGCGCAGCTTCGAGGAATGACCGGCCTGCGCCTCCAAACGCCTCTGGCAGGGTCATACCCATGAAGCCCGCCTCCCGCAGGGCTTCGACCACGTCCCAGGGGTAGGACTCGGTTCGGTCTACTTCGGCTGCGCGTGGTGCCACCACCTCGACGGCCAGTTGTCGGGCCCGTAGCCGCAGTTCCTCCTGATCGTCTGTCAGGTTCCAGTTGCGGTCGTCCAGGCTCATGTCTCTTCTCTCCCGTCGGAATCCCCGACCGCTTGTCCACCAGGTTCGGCGAGGGTCGACCAGCGTTCCAGAATCTGGTCCACGGAAGCCTCGCCCAGCACTGCCCCGAGCCTCCGGATGGAGCCGGGCGTCTCCATGAGTCGGGGCACCACGCCGGGCACGCTCACCGGCCCCACGGTCGGGTGCTCCACGGTGACCACAGAGTCACGCGCGGCCACCTGGGGGTGCCCCAGGTACTCGTCGACGGTCTGGACGATGCCCACCGGCACGGCTGCCGCCTCGCAGGCGGTGATGACCTCCCCAGTTGGCGTGGTCGCCACCCAGTCCCCGACCAGCGCGTTCACCTGGGTCCGATGGGCGATACGGGCAGTGTTGGTGGCGAAGCGCTCGTCGTCCAACACGTCGACCCGACCCATCACCTCCAGCAGTCGCTTGAACATCCTGTCGTTGGTGCAGGCGATGGTCAGCCACCGGCCGTCCGACGTCCGGTAGTTGCTATGGGGGACCGATCGGTGGGTCTCGGGACCCATCCGGTCCCGTCCGACTCCGGTGGCGGCGTATACAGGCACCAGTTCATCGAGCATCCGGGCGATTCCGTCGTAGAGGGCTACATCCACCATCTGGCCCCGCCCGGTCGACTCCCGCACCCGGAGTGCCAGTAGGACGCCCAGGGCCCCGTAGACACCAGCCACATAGTCGGCCAGGCCAGAGGAGCCTGTCAGGTTCGGAGCGCCGGCCGGCTCGCCCGTCAGGTGGGCCATGCCGGTGAAAGCCTCGGCAATCCGAGCCACTCCGGCCGTCGCGTCCAGCGGGCCAGTGCGTCCGTAGCCGCTCACCGAGAGTTGAACCAGACCCGGATTGCGTTCCCGCAGCGCCTCGAACCCGAGACCCCACCGCTCCATCGTGCCAGTGCGATAGTTCTCGACCAGCACGTCGGCCCGGTCGACTATCGACCGGAATGACTCGGCGCCCTCGGCGGTACGCAGGTCGACCTCAACGCTTTCCTTGTTGCGGGTTTCGCTGAACCACCACCACGTGTCGCCGTCGGGTCCGGCCGTACCGAGGCGACGCATTGGATCGCCCACGCCCGGCTGCTCCACCTTGACCACCTCAGCCCCGAACTCACCGAGGACCGACGCCGCGAAAGGCCCGGCCAAAATGGTCGCCGCGTCAACGACCCGCAGGCCCTCCAACGGCTGGACCACCCCGGCCTCCATGTCGACCCTCACCGGGACACCTCGATAGGCAGACGGGCCACCCCATTCACGAAGTTGGACGACACCATCTCTGGTTCGCCGGCTAGCTGAATCCGTAGGCCGCGACGCAGTGTCTCGGCCACCAACTCGGCAAGCTCGATACGGGCCAGCGAGGCTCCAAGGCAGAAGTGGGCGCCGCCGCCCCCGAAGGCCACGTGGCCCGGAACCCTTGGTCGGTCGACGTCGAAGACCAGCGGATCGACGAAGTGGGCTTCGTCGAAGTTGGCACTCGCGTACCACATGACCACCTTTTCGCCGGCCGCCACCTCGGTCCCGGCAAGCACCGTGTCGACCGTCGCCGTCCGGCGGAAGTAGAGGATGGGCGAGGAGTGGCGTACCACCTCCTCAACAGCACCGTCCAGCAGGTCGCCGTCGGCCCGCACCTGGTCGAACTGTTCCTCGTGGTCGACGAGGTGGACGGCTAGGTGGGCCATGGCGGACCGGGTGGTCTCGTTGCCGGCGAAGATCATCAATTGGAAAAAGCGGGCGTACTCGGTCTCGCTGAGCCGCTCGCCGTCCACCTCGGCGACAGCCAGTTGAGTGAGCAGGTCGTCCCTGGGGTCGGCCAAGCGGTCGCGACGGGCCCGTCTGGCGTACTCCTCCACCCCGAAGGCGGCCGGGCTGTTGAAGGGCAACTCGCGCAGTGGCTTTGTGTTTCCGTAGGCGCCAGGGTCCAACTCGGCTGACGAGGTGCCCTCCACAAGGTGGTCGGTCATCTCGATCATCAGGTCGTGGTCGGCTTCCGGCACACCCATCAGTGCGCAGATCACCCCGATGGGGATGGGGGCTGCCACCTCGGCCACCCAGTCGCCGCCACCGGCCGCCTCCAGCGCGTCGAGGCGTTCGCCGATGCGACGCCGCACGTCGCCCACGTAGTCCTGGACGTGCTTCGGGGTGAACGCTGAGCTGACTAGGCGTCGCAGACGTGTATGGATGGGTGGATCCAGGTCGATCATCGAGGCGCGGGCGTCACGCACGTCCTCGTCCACGTCATAGATCTGGATGTGGCCGACCGCCGACGAGAAGGTGGTGGGATCACGGGAGACGGCCACCAGGTCATCGAGTCGGGTAACCGACCAGAAGGCGGTGCCCCACGGTCCGTCCGGATTCCGCACCAGACCGGGGGTGGCCCGTAGCTCAGCGAAGCGCTCGTGCGGAATTCCACGGTCGTAGGTGGCCGGATCGGCCAGATCGGATCCGGCCATCGGGCGGTCGACGAGGGTCATGCGTGGCTCCCGGTGTTAGGCGGGTCAACGAGGCGGCGCGACGCGGCGCCCGTCCGGGCGAACAGGTCCCGCTGGGCGTGGCTGCCGCCGACCCGATGGGTGTCGGAAGCCAGCGAGGCAATGGCCACGGCGGCCTGCTCATGACGACCGGTTCGGTGGTCGCGGACCGCGGCAGCCAATGGGCGGACCACCTCGTCGAAGGTCCGGGCGTTCTGAGAGTCCCCGTCCGGGTGGCAGGCCTCCAGCCCGTCCCAGAAACGGGCCGCGCCGGGGTCGTCGGGACAGGCCGAGAAGGCCATAGCAGCGTGAAGGTCAAGGAAGCCGGTGGTGTGCAGCTGGTCGTGGTCCCGCCACCTTGCGGCCAGTGCCGGCCATCGTGCGCCCACGTCGCAACCGGCCAACTCCAGGCGCCACAGAAGGGAGGTGAGATCGGTTAGACCGAAGGCCCGGTCGGTGGTGGGGAGACGCTCGTCCACCAGGGAAAGGCACTCATCGAACGCTCCGTCGGCCAACAGGCGCAGTGCCAGGTGCCACTCGAGATGGAGGGCTAGGTGGTCCCGCTCGATCCAGTCGGGGCGGGTGCCGCGCAGGAAGTCGATCGACTCGGTGGTTCGCCCCTGCGTCTCGTACACGTGGGCCAGGGCGTGCAGCGCCCACACGTCCACTGGGTCGACGTCGAGGGCGGTGCGGGCGTGGCACTCGGCCTCGGCGAAGCGACCGACCTCCTCCAGGGCGAAGGCGTGCTGGCCGGCTGCCACCCCATAGCCGGGGTCACCGGGAACCAGGCGGGCGAGGGTGGCCTCTGAGGACCGGAGGCGGCGGGCATCGTCGCCGACGTGGAGGTAGACGTCATGAGCTGACCCGGTGGCCACCATGTCGTGTGGGTGGCGGGCACCGATCTCCTCCCAGCATTCGGCAGCCTCGGTGTACTCGCCGGCCACCAGGGCGGTCACCGCCGCAGCGTGGTCGCGTTCGCGTTGGGTGACCGCCGCCGACCTTTCTACAAGGGCCGCCATGCCGTCACGCACCGGATCTGCCGTCGGGTCGTCTCCGCCCAGCACGGCGTCGGTCAGGATGACTACCAGACCCATCGCGAAGGCCCGGTCGGCCTCGGTCACCGCGGTGAGCCGGTCACCCGGCTCACCCCGGAAGTCCTGAGCCTCGCGAGTGGCCCGGTCCCACTCGGCAACGGAGTCAGGCCTCCCGACCGTCACGTCGAGGCCGAAGCGGTCTGTGACCACGTCGATGTCCACCTTGGACCCCGCTCCGCCGCCTGGACTCAGGAGCCCAGCTCGACGATGGAGATGGCGCCGCTCGGGCAGCGGTCGACCAACTCGAGGGCCCGGGAGCGGGACAGGTCGGCCCCGCCAGCCACCCGGGAGATGGCATCCTCGTCCCCGAGGTGGAACACGTCGGGCTCCAACAACTCGCACTGGCCGATGCCGATGCACCGATCCTCATCGACGGCCATCGACACTCGCTCCGCGCCATCCTGTTCGGACATCAGGCCACCGCCAGCTCGACCGACGACACACCGTGCACGAAGTTCGACGCCAGGCGCTCCGGCTCCGAGCCAGGCGCCAGGACCACGTTCCGGGCCAGCATCTCCTCTAGGAGCACCTGGACCTCCATGCGGGCCAGGAAGGCACCGAGGCAGAAGTGCGGTCCACCACCCCCGAAGGCGTAGTGCGGGTTGTCTTCGCGTCCCACGTCGAACCGGTCCGGGTAGTCGAAAGCCCCGGGGTCCCGGTTGGCCCCGGCATACCACATGACCACCTTGTCGCCCTTGGCAATCCAGGTACCGGCTAGCTCGACATCACGGCTGGCCGTGCGGCGCATGTGCAGGATCGGGCTGGCCCAGCGAATGACCTCGTCGACTCCCGGCGCCACCCGCGCCGGGTCGGCCTGCAGCCTCGCCCACTGGTCGGGATGCTCGGCGAAAGCCATTGCCCCGTGGATCATCGCCGTGCGGGTTGTCTCGTTCCCGGCGAACACCAGCAACTGGAAGAAGTTCCGATACTCGGCGGCGGTCAGGCGCTCGCCGTCCGCCTCGGCCTCCAGCAGGCTGGTCACCAGGTCGTCGCCCGGCTCGGCCATGCGCAGTTGCCGCATCTTCTCTGCGTACTCGTACAGGGCGTGGCTAGCCGGACTATTGAAGGGCAGTAGACGTGTCGGCGTGCTGTTTCCATATGCGTCGTCGGGAAGTGACGAGCCCTCGCCGGTACCCTCCACCAGGTAGTTCGTCAACTCCACCATGTAATTGGCGTCCTCGGTCGGCACGCCAAGGATGGCCAGGATGACGCGGATGGGCAGCGGGGCGGCCACTTTCTCCACCCAGTCGCCGCCACCGTCAGCCACGTAGTCCTCGACCAGTTCGGCGGCGATATCGCGGGCCATCCCTTCCCACGTGCGGGTGGTCCGCGGTGTGAACGCTCGCGACACCAAGCGGCGGAGCCGGGTGTGGTCGGGGGCGTCGGAATCGATCAGGGACCGACGGGCCTCCAGGGCGTCAGCCTCGAGGTCCCACAGGTTCGTGTGACCGATGGCCGACGAGAAGGTGTCCGGGTTCTTGGAAACTTCGCGCACGTCAGCGTGGCGGGTCACGGCCCAGAAGCCGCTGCGGTCGCCCTCGTCGCCATAGGGGTGCCAAACCAGGCCGTCCACCTCCCGGATGGCGGCGAAGCCCTCGTGGGGGATGCCGTCCAGGTAGATCGCCGGACTGGCGATGTCGGCCGGGCTGGCCGGACCCTTCGTCGTCTCCGCCATAGTCGTCCTCTCGGTCTCTGGGCCGGCCGGTGGGCTCAGCTGAACTGCTGGAAGCGAGGCCGCTCCCAAGAGTTCACGTCGTCGGGGTTGAGACGGGACACACTGGCCCCAGCCAGGTTGGTGGTGGGTGGAACGGTGGTCATCGACTCGAGTCCCTCACCCACGTGGATCCAGGACGAGGCGGCTGCTCACGTCACCGGCTCGAAGGCGCTCGTGAGCCCACTGGGCCTCGGACAAACCGACGACCTCGACGGTCCCGACGACGGCCGGCTCGCGGCGGGCCAGGTCCAGCAACTCGTCCATCTGGGCTTGCGAGCCCCAGAAGCTGGACAGGAAGTGGGCTTCATGAGGTACAGCGCCCAAACCGAACGGGATGCGTCCCCCGAACAGGCCCACAACAGCCACCAAGCCGCGCCTACGGACTGACGAGGCCGCCAGGGCCAGGGTCGACTCGGCGCCCAGGAAGTCCAGAACCACATCGGCGGCGCCAGGGTCGTCGTAGGGTCCACACGAGACGTGGGCACCGACCTCGAGAGCGTTGGCCTGCTTGGCCGGGTCCAGGTCGACAGCCACCACCTCGGCGTCGGTCAGGGCGCGTAGGTATCGGATGGCGTACTGGCCGAGGCCGCCGGCACCGATGACCATGGCCCGAGGGCGCTCGCCTCGGCCGGTGAATCGGGCTCGCAGGACGTCCAGTCCGTGGTCGACAGCCCGGTAGGCGGTCAGACCGCCGCAGGCCAATGGGGCCACGGCGAAGGGGTCAAGGCCATCCAACGGCGCGAGATAGGCCTCGTCGGGTACGGCCATGCGCTGGGCGTAGCCCCCGTCGGCGAACAAGCCGGCCTCGGTGGCGTCCGGACAGATCTGTTCGACGCCATCGGCGCACTGGGCGCACGCCCGGCACCCCCACGGGGCGTAGAGCATGACCGCACCAAGCCGATCGTGGACGCCGGTCACCTCATGGCCCAGCACCATGGGCAACGGGCTGGGAAAGTCGCCGTCGACCACATGGAGATCGCTATGACAGACCCCGCATGCCGTCACCTCGATGAGAGTCCCGCCTTCGGGAACCACTGGCTCGGGGTGGTCCGTGGCGAACCGCAGGTTGTCCCCCACCCCGTCGCACACCACGGCCTTCATCGGGAGTTCCCCATCTTCGCTCGCTCCCGCATCAGTAGCTCCGAGGCATGCCCAAGACCTTCTCGCCGAGGTAGGCCAGGACCAGGTTGTTGTTGATCGGGGCCACCTTGTACAGGCGGGTCTCCCGGAGCTTCCGCTCGATGTCGTACTCGGCAGCGAAGCCGAAGCCGCCGTGGGTGTCGAGCGCCGCGTTGCCGGCTGCCCACGAGGCCTCTGAGGCCAGCAACTTGGCCATGTTGGCCTCTGCCGCACACCCTTGGCCGGCGTCGAACAGTTGCGCGGCCCGGTAGCGCATGAGGTCAGCTGCCTGCAGATCGGCGTAGGCCCTGGCCAGGGGGAACTGAACACCCTGGTTGGCCCCGATTGGCCGGCCGAAGACATGCCGCTCCGAGGCGTAGGCCGACGCCCGGTCGAGAAAGAACCGCCCGTCGCCGATGCACTCCGACGCTATGAGGATCCGCTCAGCGTTCATTCCGTCCAGCACGTGCCGGAACCCTCGACCCTCGGTGCCGACCAGGGCGTCACCCGGCAGCACCATGTCGTCGAAGAACACCTCGGTGGTGCTGTGGTTCATCATGGTGGGAATCGGATTGATGGTCAGGCCGGGCACTAGGTCGCCTGCCGCGTCGCGCATCTCCACGAGGAAGACCGACAGGCCGTCGATGTGACGCTCGCAATCCTCGGCCGGGGTGGTGCGGGCCAGTAGAACCATGAGGTCGGAGTAGAGGGCCCGACTAGTCCAGATCTTCTGCCCATTGATCCGCCATGTGTCACCGTCGCGCACGGCCCTGGTGCGGATACTGCCGGTATCGGACCCGGCCGCCGGCTCGGTGACGCCGAAAGCCTGGAGGCGCAGTTCGCCTGAAGCGATGCGGGGCAGGTACTTCTGCTTCTGCTCCTCGCAGCCGTGGCGGAGCAGGGTGCCCATGACATACATCTGGGCATGGCAGGCGGCCGGGTTGCCGCCGCTGGCCGAGATCTCCTCGAGGACGACCGAAGCACCGGTGAGGTCGAGGCCGCCACCGCCGTACTCCTCGGGAATGAGGGCGCCCAGCCAGCCGTGGGCGGTCAGGTCGGCTACGAACTCCTCTGGATAACGGTCGGGCTCGAGGCGACGCCAGTACTCGCATCCGTATTTGTCGGCCAGCCGTCGGACCTCGGTGCGAATGACATCCAAGTCGTCTCGATCGGTGGGCTGAGATCCTGTCGTCATACGGCCCCCTCCTCGGGGCCTGCTCCGACATCGAAGAAGCCGCGGGTGACCAGTTCGGCGGCCGCAGCCTCGCCACTAGCCAGCAGGTGACTCTCCATGGCTCTCCGAGCCCCTTCGGGGTCGCCATCAGCGATGGCGTCGAGAATCGCCGCGTGGTGATCGACCGCTGCCCGGTTCCACCCGTTGGCGAACTCGTAGTAGCTGGTAGGGACCGAGTGCTCGAGGTGTCGGAGCAACCACCTGGTGCGACCTGGTGCGCTCAAGTTGATGATCCGGTGGAAGTCGTGATTGAGCTGCTGGAGCACAGCGGGCACCAGAGAAGCATCCTCGGGATCAGCGCCTCCGCTAACGGTGTCGCCCACCTCGAGGAAACGGGCGTGAACGGCACGAAGATCGGCGATCCCATCGGCATCGAGGTTCTCGGCGGCCAGGGCCGCAGCCCGACCGGCGACCACACCGAACAACGCGTAGTGGTCGATGATGTCCTCCGGGGACAGGCGTGCCACCGCGGCGCCACGGCGGGGAATTAGCTCGACCAGGCCCTCGCGGCTCAGGACCACCAGAGCCTCCCGGATTGGGCTGCGACTCACCTCTAGGGCCTCGCCGAGCGCCTGCTGGTCGATCTTCTCGCCCGAGCGCAGGGTTCCGGTCAGGATCAACTCTCGGACGTAGTCCACCACCTCCTGGCCAAGCACGCCACGCCTTCTGGAGGACGGCGAGTACTCGGGATACCGTGACCGACGCTCCACAGTGCCCCGATCGTCGGCTTGCTGGGAGGGGTTCGACCCCACGGGTCTCCTCGTGATCGGTGGCCAGCGACCGTTTCATGAGGCCTGCTGAACCTTGGGGACTACTTTGAATACATTATTCATTCACCGACCACGGAGCAACGGGGCGGACAAGCTGAAAAAGAGAGGACGGGAACTTGGAACGACCCCTGATCGGGATCACCGGCCGCCGCGTCCGCGGCGACAAACTCGTGGGCAACCTTGATGCCCTGGCCCACATGCCGGTCGACGTCCACTACGCCAGCTACGGGCACGGGGTCCTTGAGGCTGGAGGCATCCCGGTCCACCTCCCTCTAGACGTCGACCCGAGAGACCTGATCCCCCGCCTCGATGGCGTCCTACTAACCGGTGGTGCCGACGTCGACCCGTCCCGTTACGGCCGGCCGTCGACCACCGATGCCTTTACCCCAGAGCCGGAACGTGACGCCCACGAGTGCGCTGTTCTCGACGCCGCTTACACCTGTCGCAAGCCGGTCGCCGGCATCTGCCGGGGACTGCAGGTCGTCAACGTCCACTCCGGTGGAACCCTCCATCAAGACGTCCCCAGCCACTCTGGATTCGCCGAGCCGGTCGACACCGAGTGGCACCGGGTCGACTTCGTTCCGGGCTCGGTACTCGCTGGCCTCTACGGCGGGGGCAGGCCGGTCAACTCCCTGCACCACCAGACGGTGGACGTCCTCGGCGACGGCCTGATCGTCTCCGCTCGATCCGAGGACGGTTCGGTTGAGGGCCTCGAACATGAGGACCTGCCGGTGGTGGCGGTCCAGTGGCATCCCGAGATGCTCCCCACCCGTGCCGACGACCCGCTCTTCGCCTGGTTGGTCGACCGGGCCGCCCGATCGGCCATCTGAGCGCCGATTCCGTCAGTCGGAGGCTGACACCCCCAGGTAGGCAGCCCGCACCGCTGGGTGGGCCCGGACCTCGTCCGGCGTACCTGTCGCGATCACTTGCCCGGCATCGAGACAGGTCACCCGGTCGCAGATTCCGGTGATGAAGTTGAGGTCGTGGTCGATCACCACGACCCCGGCCCCGACTAGGCCCGCCATACGACGCACCTGGGCCACCATGGCCTCGGACTCGGTGTCGCTCATCCCCGACGTCGGCTCGTCAAGCAGAAGAAACGACGGTGACATGGCGGCCGCCCGGGCCAACTCGAGGCGCCGTGACGTGCCGTAGTCCAACTCACGGGCCCTGCGGTGACGAACGTCCCAAAGGCCGGCGGCTACCAGTAGGCCGTCCACGTCGGGCGGCGGTCGGTGTCGGCGTGACGTCGAGGCCACCAGTGCCGACACCTCGACGTTCTCGCGCACGGTGAGCGACCCGAACAGACGCAGATTCTGGAAGGTTCGGACCAGCCCACTGCGGGCGACGCGGTGCGACGGTGCACCGGAGAGGTCGGCGCCACTCAAGGCCACCCGCCCCGAGTCGGCACCGACCAAGCCGGTGACCACGTTGAGGAGGGTCGTCTTACCCGCGCCGTTGGGTCCGATCACCCCGAGCACCTCATGGCGGCCAACCTCGAGGCCAGCCCCGTCCAACGCCCGGAACCCGCCGAAGGTCACCGTAATCCCGTCCACCAGCAGCACGTCTTCGTCCGGTGCAGCCATGTCGGTGGGAACGTCGTCTGGAGACAGGGCATCGGGGACCTCGGGTACCGTGGCGCCCCGTCCCCGCCACCGTTGAAGGCGGGCATGGAACCAACGGTCCAACTCCCAGTCGTCGAGCAGGCCGCGGGGCCGCCAGATCATGAAGCCAAGCATGGCCACCCCCAGGAAGACCGTCTTCAGGTTCTCCCGGAAGATCCAGTCCAGCGGGGCGTCGTCCAGCCCCAAGCCGAACAGTTCAAAGCCGTCCTGGCCCATACGGCGGGCCAACTCACGTCCAGCAGTGATGACGGCCACGCCGAGCAGCGCCCCGGTCACGCTGCGCCGGCCACCCACGATGAGCATCACCAGGGTGACCAGCGTCAGGTTGAAGAAGAAGTCACGGGGCAGGATCGAGCCCTTCTCGTAGACCCTCAGGCCGGCGCCGATGGCCACCACCGAGACCGAGATCAGCAGGGCCACCATCTGCTGAACCAGCGGGTTTACGCCCATGGCCCGGGCGGCCAGATCGTCCTCGCGGGCGGCAATGGCCATCCGCCCGCCCCGGCTCCGTGCGTAGAGGAGGGCGATCAGGATGGCACCCAGCAAGGCCAAGTAGAGCGGGAGCCGCGAGTCCAGCGCCCCACCGATCCTGAACGACAGACCGGCCCGGTCGCCACCGGTCAGGTCGGGCCAATTCCGGGCCACCTCGTGGGTCACGAACAACAGCGCCAGGGTGATGACTGTGGCCGACACGGCACCAGACTCGGCACCCGATCGGGCCAGACCGATCCCGACCACAACGCCGACGACGAGGACCACCAGCACGGCGACGGCCAGGCCGGCCCATGGCCCTAGGTGGACGTCTGCCAGGCCGAACGGCGCGTCGGCGACCCGCTTGGCCTTCTCGGCCGGCGAGATGGTCATCAAGGCGAAGGCGTACCCGGCCACAGCTCCGAATCCGATGTGGCCGAAGGAGAGGATCCCCGTATTGCCCACGTAGATCTGCAGACCCAGCACCAAGACGGCGTCGATCAGGGCGAAGGTGACCAGCCGTTCCTGGCCACCGAAAGCACCCTGGTAGATCAGACCGGCGCCCACGAAAAGGCCGAACAGGACCAGGCCGGCGGTCACCGGGATGAACACGTCGCGTCGAAGGTCGGGGAACATCAGGTCGCTCTCACACCCGGTCGGCCCTAGACCCGTTCGGCATGGTCAACCGAGACCAGCCCCTGGGGTCGGAAGATGAACAGGAGGGCGATGAGCAGGAAGACCACGCCCTCGGTGAGGCTGGCCACCGAGTCCGGCAGGCGCGACCGCAGGAGCACCTCGGCCATCCCTAGGGCGAAGCCGCCTAGGACCGCACCACGCAGGCTGCCCAGGCCACCGATGAGGGCGGCCAACACGCCCTTGAGCATGGGGTTGATCCCGGCGCTCGGCACTGTGCTCCCGGCCCGCATCAGCCAGAACACGCTGGCGATGCCAGCCAACAGGCCCGACAGGGCGAAGGCGCCCCGGATCACCGAATCGGACCGGATCCCCATCAGTCGGGCTGCGTCGAAGTCAGCCGCCGCGGCGCGCAGCGATAGGCCGAACGTGGTGCGCTGTAGGAAGATCGTGGTCCCGATGAGGGTCAGGACAGTGACGGCGATGACGACCGTGTCGAAGACCTCGATCCGGAGTGGCCCAACCGCGTAGGTGTCGGTGACCCAGCCGGGACGCCGGAAGGTCTTCACCGAAGCTGAGACGTACAGAAGGAAGATGGCAAAGACCACGAAGTGCACGCCGAACGAGGTCAATAACAGGGTGAACTCGTCGGCCCCCCGGACCCGGCTGAACGCCACCCTTTCAATGACCAGCGACGTCAGCACAGCCGCAAGGATGATCAGCGGCACGGTCAGGAACCACGACCAGCCGGCCTCCAACGCCCAGAAGGCGACATAGCCAGACACGGTGATCATCTCGCCATGGGCGAAGTTCAGCAGGTGCATGACACCGAAGACGACGGCCACGCCGAGGGCCAGCAGTGCATAGATGCTGCCGCGACCGAGGCCGTCTATCAGGTTCTGCAGGAGTTCCACCATGGTCGGTTCCCCGCCTGCTCAGTTGCCCACGAACAGGTCGAAGAGGCGTTCGTCGGCCCGGAGTTCGGCGCCGGGTCCCTCGGCAACGACCTCGCCGCTGCGCAGCACGTAGGCCCGGTCAGCCACCTCCAGCATCCGGGTGGCGTTCTGCTCCACTACCAGCAGGGTGCGCCCCTGAGCCTGGAGCGTCTCAACCAGTTCGAAGACCACATCGACGAGGATGGGTGCCAAACCGAGCGAGGGCTCATCCATCATCAGTAGACGGGGCCGGGCCATAAGTGCCCGACCGATTGCCAATTGCTGGGCTTCTCCGCCTGACAGGTAGCCGGCCGCCGTGGCCCACTTGGCCCGGAGCACCGGGAACAAGTCGGCCATCTCTTCCAATAGGGCAGTCCGGTCAGCGGCTGGGAGGGTGATCCCACCCACCTTGAGGTTCTCCTCCACGGTCAGGTCTGTGAAGATGCGCCGGTGCTCGGGCACGAGGGCCAGTCCAGCCCGGACCAGGGCCTCTGGGTCCCACCCGGTGACGTCCTCACCGTCGAGCGAGACGCTGCCGGCCCGGGGCGCCAGCAGGCCAGCGACCGTGTTCAGCAGCGTGGTCTTGCCCGCGCCGTTGGGTCCGATGAGGCCCACCACCTCACCGGACCCGACTCGCAGGTTTGCGTCCCGAAGTGCCGAGATCTCACCGTAGGCGGTCGTGAGACCCGACACTTCGAGCACGCCGATTCAGTCTCCGATGGTGGCGACGAGCACGTCCTCGCCACCGACAATCCGGTTGATCGGGACCGCCTTGGGCGGGATGCCGTTGGTGCCGGCATAGGTGATCTCGCCCGACAGGCCTTCAAAGCCTGAGAGCTGCTTCACAGCTTCACCGATTCCGGCCGGATCTGCGCACCCGCAATCCAAGATCCCCTGGATCCCGACGAACATCGAGTCCA
>JAZADN010000018.1:0-10874 GCA_036123585.1 Actinomycetota bacterium
GGTACCGCCCTGAACGCCTTCACCGCCGACGTCTCGGCCGGCCTACCCGGGCCGGACTGGCTCGCCGGAATCCGTCGGATCGCCGTCGATGGTCTTGATGGTGTGGCGCGTCCGGACACCGACGAGGAGGTGTGGCGCTACTCCCGGATCGGCGACCTCGACCTAGATCGCTATGCCCCGCTGAAGCGCCAGCGGGCCACCCGGACCGTCGTCCAGCGCGACCTCTCGGCCTTCGGCGAGCTGTCGGCCTTGGTGGTCGTCCGCAACGGATGGATCGTCGAGGCCACTGTGTCGCCGGATGCCGTCGATGTCGGCCTTTACGCAGGCGCGGTTGGTGACGCACGCGACGGCGAGTCGCTGTTCGGTGCCGTTCTTGACGTGCCCGTGGATCTGTTCGGGCACCTCAACCGGGCCTTCGGGCCCGAGCCGGTGGCTGTGATCGTTCCCGATGGGGTCCGTCTTGCCGCTCCGGTGGTCGTCGTAGTCCTGACCGACGGCGCAGGTGCAGCGGTCTTCCCCAGGGTGCTGGTCAGCGTCGGCGCCGACGCAGCGGCCGACGTGGTGGAGTTGCACACCTCGACTGAGGTCGAAGCCTTGGTGGCCCCGGTGCTGGAGGCCACGGTCGGACGGGACGGTCACCTACGACACGCCCTCGTTCAGGAACTCGGTCCGAGGGTATGGCAACTCGGCCACCAGGCGTTTCGGGTCGAGCAGTCCGGCCGCCTCGAGGCCTTCGCCGCTGGCCTAGGTGGCGACTACGCTCGGACCCGCATCGACTGCCACCTGGTGGGTCGCGGCGCTGACGGACGGCTGGCCGCCGCCTACTACGGAGAGGACGACCAGACGCTCGACTTCCGGACCTTCCAGGAACACGCGGCGCCCGACACGACCAGCGAACTGATGTTCAAGGGAGCCCTTGACGGTGAGTCCCGGTCGGTCTACACGGGCCTGATCCGGGTGCGCCCCGAGGCGGTGCGCACCGTGGCCCACCAGACCAACCGCAACGTGAAGCTCTCGCCGGACGCCTGGGCGGAGAGCGTCCCCAACCTGGAGATCGAGACCGATGACGTGGTGTGTAGCCACGCCTCGACGGTGTCGCCGGTTGACGAGGATCAGCGGTTCTTCCTGGAGAGCCGAGGGGTACCGACGGTGGTCGCCGAACGATTGCTGCTGGAGGGTTTCTTCGAGGACGTGGTGGCTGCCTCTCCCCACCCGGCGGTGGCCGAGATGCTGCGCGACGCACTGGCCGACCGCTTGGACCGTCGGGTCACCGAGACCGTGAGGGAGGGCGTCGGGTGACCGGGATCCGAGCCTGTGCGCTGGCCGACCTGGTCGACGGTGCCGCCCTCCGGGTCGTCGTCGACGGCCGACCGGTGGCTCTGGTGCGCCTCGGTGACCGGGTCCATGCCATCGACGACACTTGCAGCCACGCCGACGTGTCCCTTGCCGAGGGAGACGTCGACGTCGACGAGTGTGCTCTGGAGTGCTGGAAGCACGGCAGCCTCTTCGACCTGGAGACCGGCGAGGCGCTCACGCTGCCGGCCATCAAGCCGGTTGCGGTCCATATTGCCGAGGTGGTCGGCGACGAGGTCAGTGTCACTCTGGGCGGCGGAGCCTCCGTTGAGGGAGCCGGGTGATGAGCACCGATGCAGAGGCCCGTGTCCTGAAGGTCGAGGGCCTGTGCGCACGGATCGGTGAGACCGAGATCCTCCATGGGGTGGACCTCGAGGTTCGTCCCGGCGAGGTACACGCCGTCATGGGCCCCAACGGATCTGGCAAGTCGACGCTGGCCCACGTGCTGATGGGTCGTCCCGGCTACGAGGTCACCGGCGGGTCGGTGACCCTCGACGGGGTCGACCTGCTGGCCCTGCCGACGTGGCAGCGGGCCCGGGCTGGACTGTTCCTCGCCCTCCAGCACCCCACCGAGGTGCCCGGAGTGAGCCTCGAGTCGGTAGTGGCCGAGGCGACCCGAGTCTCGGGGGAGTCGCCCGAGGGCGTGCACGACGTGCTGGCGCAAGAGGCGGCCCGCATCGGGTTCGACGAGAAGTTCCTCGCCCGCCCCCTCAACGTCGACCTGTCGGGCGGGGAGAAGAAGCGAAATGAGACCCTGATGCTGGGTGCGCTGGGCCGCCGCTACGCGTTGCTCGACGAGATCGACTCCGGGCTCGACGTGGATGCCCTAGCGGCGGTGTCCCGACGCATTCAGGAGGCCACCGACGAGGACGGCCTCGGCGTGCTGGCCATCACCCACTTCAGTCGTCTGCTCGACGTGCTGGAGCCCGACCGGGTGCACGTGCTGGCCGCCGGTCGGATCCAGACAGTGGGCGGCCCGGAGCTGGCCGGTCGCTTGGAGGCCGAGGGCTACGCCGGCGTGCTAGCTGAGGCCGGGGCATCGGTGGGACTCCCCACCGTGGTGGGCTATCCCGGCGAGCACGATGTCGGCTTCGGCGAGGACCCCTTCGCCGACCCTCTGGCCTGACGGCTGAGGCTCCGAAATCGCCATGGTCGACCGCACGCCCCTGACTTCGGATGAGCGGTCAGGGTTGGCCGACCGGCTCCCCGGGTGGACCGCCGATGGCGAGGTGCTGCGACGGTCCTTCGAGTTCGCTGATTTCGCTGAGGCGTGGGCGTTCATGGGGCGGGTCGCTGAGATCGCCGAGGACCTGCAACACCACCCCGACTGGTCGAACTCCTGGAACCGGGTGGACATGGCTGTTACCACCCACAGCGCAGGCTGCCTGACTCGCCTCGACGTGGCTTTCGTCGAGGCGGTCGACGCGCTGTCATGACCGGTTGGTAGCCGGGCTCTGTCGCCTGTGGACCAATACGACCCGATCAGGCTTCCAGGTCGACTACTACGGCGCAGTCGCTAAGGGGTCCGCGTCCGCGTAGGCGGGCCGGCACCTCCTGAAGGCTGATCTTGACATCCTCCCAGCGGTACTTGCGGCGGATGGCCCGCCGCACGGCCCGGAACTCGGCACCATCGACGACCATCGCCGTGCCGGACACTGGGCCAGAGCCGTCGAGCGGCACCCCGTCGGCGTCGCTGGCCTGCAACTCCACGGCGGGGTCCTTCAGGATCCGGCGCACTTTCCAGGACGTCGAGCCCGTAGTGAAGGCGACTCGCCCGACTTCCAGCTCCACGATCCACACTGGCGTGTGCTTGGGGCGGGAATCAGCCGTCCGGGTGGTCAGGCGGACGTACCGCGCTGCTCCGATCGGGTGCCGACTGCCCCGCCACTCGGCGGTCATTCGGACGACTTGTCTCCCGCCTGAGCGATCGCCTGATCGAGGGTGTTCCAGCCCAGGGTGGCGCACTTGATGCGCACTGGGAACTTCACCACGCCACGCAGGGCCTCCAGGTCGCCGAGGCCCGAGGCCCCTGGCCGGTCGTTCGCGGGAGCGTCCTCGTCGTGATCGAGGCCGTGCTCGTGGATCGACATCATCTCCTTGAACTGCCGCAGCACGTCTCGGGCCTCGTCGACCGACTTTCCGACCACGGCGGTCGACATCATCGAGGCTGACGATTGGCTGATTGAGCAGCCCTGACCGCCGATGCGCATGTCGGAGATTGTCTCGCCGTCGACCTGGAGGTAGACGCGGATCTCGTCGCCACACAGCGGGTTGAAGCCCTCGGCCAGGGTTGCCGGCGGCACCTCGAGCTCCCCGCGGTTCCGGGGATTGCGGTAGTGGTCCAGGATGATCTCCCGGTACAGGTCCTCGAGTCCGGCCATGGTCCTGGTCTCCTCCTAGAACGCGAAGAACTTGCCGGCCTCGGCTAGGGCGTGGGCCAGGGCGTCGACGTCGGACTCGTCGTTGTATAGGTACAGCGAGGCGCGGGCCGTGGCGTTGACCCCGAGCACCTTCATGAGTGGCTTGGCACAGTGATGGCCGGCCCGAACGCACACGCCGTGCTGGTCGAGGACCTGACTCAGGTCGTGAGGGTGGACGTCCCGGTAGGCGAGAGACAGCGTGCCGCCTCGGTCCTCGACATCGGACGGACCGTGGATGTCCAGGTCGTCGCCGAACCGGTCTGTGAGAGTGCGCAGGGCGTACGCGGTGAGGTCGCGCTCGTGGGCGGCGACGGCCTCCATGCCCAACGTCTCGAGGAAATTGATGGCGGCGTGCCAGCCGACGATCTCGGCGATGGGCTGGGTGCCGGCCTCGAAGCGCGCCGGCACGTCGGCCGGAGTGAAGCCGTCGACAGTCACGTTCTGGATCATCGAACCGCCGCCCAAGAACGGGGGCATGGCATCCAGCAACTCACGGCGACCCCATAGGGCGCCGATGCCGGTTGGGCCGAGCATCTTGTGGCCGGTCACGGCCACGAAGTCGGCATCCCAGGCGGTGACTTCGGTGGGCTGGTGGGGGACCCACTGGCTGGCGTCGACGAGCACGGTGGCGCCCACGGCGTGCGCTGCGTCGGCCAGGAAACGCAACGGCGGCAGCGCACCGGTCACGTTGGACGCGGCGGTCATGGCCAGCAGGCGCACGCCGTCCAGAAGGACGTCCAGGTCGGTTAGGTCGAGGCGGCCCTCGCCGTCGACGGGGATCCAACGGACCTCCACGCCGCGCTCAGCGGCCAGCTGCTGCCACGGGACGATGTTGGCGTGGTGCTCCAGCATGGTCAGCAGCACAACATCGCCAACGGCGAGGTTGGTCCTGCCCCACGAGTGGGCCACCAGGTTGATCGACTCAGTGGCGTTCTTGGTAAAAACCACCTCCTCGGCCGATGGGGCGCCGAGAAACCGGGCCAGGGCGGACCGGGACGACTCGACGGCCGTGGTGGCCTTTTCGGCGATGTGGTACGCCCCACGGTGCACGTTGGCGTTGATTTCGGCGTAGTACCGGTCCATGGCCTCCAGTACCGGCCACGGTTTTTGCGACGTGGCGCCCGAGTCGAGGTAGACGATGGGTCGACCGTGTACCTCGCGCTGCAGCAACGGGAATTCGGCCTTGATGGCGGCGACGTCGAGAGTGCCCCTCATGGTGGTCTCCGTGCTCACGTCCCTGCGGCTGCGGGCCGGAACGCCTCGTAGCCCTCGACCTCTAGGCGTGTTGCCAGGTCCGGGCCACCGCTTTCCACGATGCGGCCGTCGACGAGGATGTGGACCACGTCTGGGCGGAGGTTGTCGAGCAGTCGCTGGTAGTGGGTGATGGCCACCACGCCCAGGTCGGGCCGGTCGCGACGTACCTCGGCAACGCCATCGGCGACAACCCGCAGGGCGTCGATGTCGAGTCCCGAGTCGGTCTCGTCGAGGATGGCCACCTCGGGTTCGAGGATGGCCATCTGGAGGATCTCGTTGCGCTTCTTCTCGCCGCCCGAGAAGCCCTCGTTGACGTGCCGGTCGGCGAACGACGGGTCCATGCCGAGCCGGTCCATCCAGTCCATGATCGAAAGTCGCAACTCGAGGACCGACAAGTCGATGCCCTTGCGGGCCGACAGGGACTGGCGGAGGAAGTTGATGACCGACACGCCGGCCACCTCCAGCGGGTATTGGAAAGCGAGGAAGATGCCGGCCCGACCGCGGTCGTCGGGTGACCACTCGCCGATGTCGTCGCCCCGGAAACGCACCGAACCGCTGGTCACCAAGTATTCGGGGCTACCGAGCAGCACCGAGGCCAGCGTGGACTTGCCGGAGCCATTGGGGCCCATGAGAGCGTGGACCTCGCCGGGGTGGACCACCAGGTCCACGCCGCGCAGGATCTCCACTCCGTCTGCGGTCGACGCATGGAGATCGCGGACCTCGAACAGCGGGCCTCCGGTGGTCGCTTCGCCGGAGACCTCATGGGGAGGCGGGGTCACGATCCGAGTCTAGGGAGGGGTCGGGATTTCCACTATCCGCGTAGTGGTAATGCTCCTCTGGAGCGCTTACTGCCGCGGGAGTCGACGCCGGTTCAGGAGCCACCCTCCATTGCGAGGCTCCGCTTCCAGTCCCGGAATCGGTGGTGGACCGTGCCGTCGGCGCCCGTGCCCGTTCCGGAGCCGTCGACGAAGAGCCGGAACTCGAGGATGCGTTGGAGGTTGTCCGCGTGGACGGCCACGTAGCGGGCGTCGCCCTTCGCCGGCCCGGCCCGCCACAGCAGCCATCGGCCCAGCCGCCGCTTGTACGCGATGCGGACCGGCTCGCCATCTGGGGAGGGGATCCCCTCGGCGGCACCCAGGAGCGCGGTGGGTGCCTCCACCCAGGCCTCGGCGCTCACGTTCCGGTCCCGGATGGGCGTGTCGGGCAGCTCAGCGGTGTGGATCGGCGTGTCGTCGAACGGCCGGAGGTCGGCGGGGAGTGCGGCCCTCGTGCCCGGGGGCCCCTCCTTCGGAGGGGTGTTCACCAGCCGCGTGCCACCCACTCGTCAAGCGACGGGCTCTCGTTGCCGATCGTGGTGTCCAGGCCATGGCCGGGCATGACGACCGTTCCCGGGTCTAGCGGGGCGAAGAGGCGTCGGTCGATCGACTCGATGATGGTGGGGAAGTCTCCGCCCTCGAATCCGGTGGCACCTGGGCCACCCGGGAAGAGGGTGTCGCCGCTGAACAGCAGCGGCGAGCCCTCCAGGCGAAAGCACACCGAGCCCCGGGTGTGGCCGGGCGTACAGATGGCGTGCAAGCGGAGCCGACCCACCTCGATGACCGACTCGTCCTCGATGACGTCGTCGTAGGAAGGCAGCATCGCCGCGTCGTCGGCGGTGACCGCCACCCGGTAGCCGGCGTCCCGCACCGCCGGCACCGCCTGGATGTGGTCGAAGTGGCCGTGGGTCTCCAGCACGGTGCGTACGTCGAGTACCCGGCACAACTCCAGAAGCTTCTCGTGTTCGTTGGCAGCGTCGATCAGCACCGACTCGCCGGTCTGGCGACACCGCAGCACGAACACGTTGTTCTCCCAGTCACCGACCACGACGCGGTGGACCTCGGCTTGCTCGTCGCACCAGTGGAGGGCGACGCCCGGAACGGCTGGTCGGGGGTGGTCGTGGTGGTTGCACGGCCCAGCGTGCGGCGAGCTGGGCCTGTGAACGTCGGAGTCGTCGGTGGAGTCCATTCCAAGATCATGACACCGGACGAGGTGACGGACGCCCGTGGGCGACCAAGTGCCCGATGTCCTGCCACAGGACTCCTGCTGGTAGAACCATGCCGTCGGAGCGGTCCGCGGGGACTCTCCAGCCGGTCACACCGGGCCAGCCAGTCCAGCGAAACCACACCAGGGAGCGACCACGTGAACTTCGCCTTCAGTGAGGAGCAGGAACAGCTGCGGGGGTTCGTCCGCGACTTCCTCGAGAGCTACTCCTCGGAGACCACGGTACGAGAGCTCATGGAGACCGAGGACGGTTACGACCGGGATACCTGGTCGATGATGGCCGAGCAACTCGGCCTCCAGAGCCTCATCGTCCCCGAGGAGCATGGCGGTCAGGGCTACGGCTACGTGGAGCTCATCGTCGTGCTGGAGGAGATGGGTCGGGCCCTGTTGTGCGCTCCGTTCTTCTCGACGGTCGTGCTGGCTGCCAACACGCTCATCCACGCTGGAGACGAGGAAGCGGCCACCGAGTACCTGCCTGGCATCGCCTCGGGCGAGACGATCGCCACGCTGGCCTTCACTGAGGAGAGCGGTCGATGGGACGAGGCGGGCATCACCATGGAAGCCACCGCCGACGGCGACGGCTGGACGCTGTCCGGCTCGAAGATGTACGTGCTCGACGGCCACATCGCCGACCTGGTGCTGGTTGCCGCTCGAACCCCCGGCGGAGTCTCGCTGTTCCGGGTGGCCGGTGATGCCGACGGCCTGACCCGTACGCCGCTCGCCACCATGGACATGACCCGCAAGCAGGCCCGCCTTGACTTCGACGGCGTGTCGGCCACTCTGGTCGGCTCCGAGGGCGGCGGCTGGGCCGTTCTGGAGCGGGTGCTGGACCTCGCTGCGGTGGCTCTGGCTGCCGAGCAGGTCGGCGGGGCCCAGGTGTGCCTCGACACGGCCGTCCAGTACGCGAAGGACCGGGTCCAGTTCGGCCGGCCCATCGGCTCTTTCCAGGCCATCAAGCACAAGTGTGCCGACATGCTGCTCGAGGTCGAATCGGCCAAGTCGGCCGCCTATTACGCCGGCTGGTGCGCGGCAGAGTTGAATGACGAGCTGCCGTCGGTGGCGTCGCTGGCAAAGGCCTACTGCTCGGAGGCCTATTTCCACACCACCGCCGAGAACATCCAAATCCATGGCGGGATCGGATTCACCTGGGAGCATCCGGCCCACCTGTACTTCAAGCGGGCCAAGAGTTCCGAACTGTTGTTTGGGGACCCGACGTACCATCGCGAGTTGCTGGCCCAGCGGATCGGGATATAGCCACGACCTTCGGTTCGCGGTCCCCTAGCAATGGGGCCATGATCTTGCCGTGACCTGGTTCCGCGCATGATCTGGCTGTTCTTCGCCGTCGGCGCTGCCCTGGTGGCGATGATCGCCCTGGTGGCCGTAGGTTCCGCCGTTCGCCGCCTCGAGGATTCGGCCCTGCCAGTCGTGCTGGAGGTCGACGATGCCGTCGACTGGATCGCTGAGCGGCTCCCCGTCGAGTCGGCCGGTCAACTCAGCCGCGAGGACGTCGTCTCGGTGGTCGGCTGGTATCTGGAGGTGTTCGACGAGGCGGGGTTATCGACTGAGCAAGGTGAGGAGCTCGGCGACGCGGCACTAGGGAAAGTGGATTCGGACGAGGTTGGGTCCGAAGAGCGGGGCAATGCTCCCGGGCAGTGGGTGGCGCTGCTGGACGGAGCATTGGAGCATGTCGTGGCCCGAGGCCTCGAGCAGGCCGATCCGTTGGACGCGGTGAGCGTGGCGATGGTGGCGGAACTGTTGGGGACCTACCTGCGGGAGATGGGAGCATTCAGCCTTGCGGCGCTCGGCGGGGCTGATGCGCCGGGGGAGGCTCCTGATCCTGCCGAGCCTCGGGGCTAGCGTCGGCGCCATGCTCGACCGCTCGGCGCCGGTGTTCGTGGCCGGTCACCGCGGCCTGGTCGGCTCGGCCATCGTCCGTCGCCTCGAGGCCGACGGATTCGGCGACCTCCGCACCGTTGGTCGCGAGGACGTCGACCTTCGCGACCAGGCGGCGGTCGATGCCTGGTTCGACGTCGAACGGCCCAGCTACGTGTTCCTGGCCGCGGGCACCGTCGGCGGCATCCACGCCAACAGCACCCGCCCGGCCGAGTTCCTCTACGACAATCTGATGATCCACGGCACCGTTGTCCAGGCCGCCTACCGGACCGGGGTGGACAAACTGCTGTACCTCGGGAGTTCGTGCATCTACCCGCGTCTGGCCGACCAGCCAATCACCGAGGAGGCGCTGCTGTCGGGCCCGCTCGAGCCGACTAACGAGGGCTACGCCCTGGCCAAGATCGTCGGCATCAAGCTCTGTGAGACCTATCGGCGCCAGTACGGCGCCGATTTCATCTCGGCCATGCCGACCAATCTGTATGGGCCGGGCGACAACTTCGATCTGGATGGAGGCCACGTCCTGCCCGCCCTCATGCGAAGGTTCCACGAGGCGAGAGAGGCCGGAGACCGGACGGTCACCGTGTGGGGGACGGGGACGGCTCGCCGGGAGTTCCTCCACGTAGACGATCTGGCAGACGCCTGCCTGTTCCTCATGGACCACTACTCGGATGCGGGACACGTGAATGTCGGGACCGGACTCGACCTCACCATCCGGGAGCTTGCAGAGGCGGTCCGCGACCTCGTGCATCCCGATGCCGACCTGGCCTTCGACGCATCGAAGCCCGACGGAATGCCCCGCAAGGTCCTTGACGTGTCGCTCCTGAACGGCCTGGGGTGGACGGCGTCGACGCGGTTGGCCGATGGCCTGGCTAGCACATACGAGTGGTTCCTGTCCGCGGCCGATCGGGGCGAACTCCGGCTGTAGGAAGCCTCAGCCACACGCTGGGCGGAGGCCGTTAGTCCTGCTTCGTCTTTCCCGCTGCCTTTTGGGCCTTCTTCCCAGCCCGGACGGTGGCCAGCGCCTCCGGGCCGTCGATGTCGGCTACAGAGCGGGGTACGTCGTCGGCGAACGGCCCGGCCGCCGCTTCCCAGCCGTCGGGGCGGTGGCCCATCCGCTTGGCCAGGATGGCCACGAAGATGCTCGTCTTCTCAGCGCCGTAGCCGGGCAGCGCTCGCAGGCGCCCGGCGAGGTCGGCTCCGTCGGCGGCCCCGGACCAGACGGCGGCGGCATCACCATCGTGGTGGTCGACCACGTGGCGGCACAGATCCTGGATGCGGCCGGCCATGGACTTCGGGAAACGGTGGATGGCTGGCTTGGTCCGACAGGCGTCCAGAAACGCCTCAGGATCCATTTCGGCGATGGCGGTGGCGTCCAGTCGCCCAAGCCTCTCAAGAAGCGTCGCCGGCCCCTTGAACGCCCACTCCATTGGGACCTGCTGGTCGAGCAGCATCCCGACCAGCAGGGCCAGCGGGTCGGTGTTCAGGAGTAGGTCGGCGTCAGCGTCGCCGGTGATTGCCAGGGTGCCGGTGGTGGAAGTCATGGGGTGAAGATACAGGGGGTGGTTCCAGCGCCGGAGGTGGTGTGCCCGCTCAGTCGTCTGCACCCACGCCCCGACCGGTGCTCGGCACGGTGTCGTAGCGGCCCGGATCGGCCGCGTCGACATCGATCCCGTGGTGGGCAATTGCCTCGGCCACCCTTTCGGGTGGCACTGTGCCTTCCTGGGACAGGGCGTGGAGGACGGCGACGACCACGTGGCCGACGTCGACCTCGAAGAAGCGACGGAGGGCCTCGCGGGTGTCGCTGCGTCCGAAGCCGTCGGTGCCGAGGGTGTGGTATGGGCGGGGGACCCAGCGGGCGACCTGGCCGGGGACCAACTTCTGGTAGTCGGTGACTGCCACCACCGGACCATCGCC